>JAFYQH010000025.1 GCA_017547205.1 Bacteroidaceae bacterium
ATAGCAGTTGACCCACATACCAAAAACGCGTTGATGTCATATCGAACGAACGTGAGATATCTCGTATATTGTTGCTAGAGATCCCTCGTCGCTTTGCTCTGTCGGGATGAACATTGCTGGGTCAACATCTATATTATTGCTAAAAAAGAAGTACCCCTTTTCACAAAGAGATACTTCCAACATTTACTAAACAACTAAGAAAAAACTATACTATCATTTACTCTCAAATGGCTGAGAGCATTGCAAATATATCCATTAAATTTCCTATTTGCAAAATAAAAAAGGGATAAAAAATAAAAAAGTGCGAAAAATACTGCGACAGTATACCTAATCAGCATGTCAGCATAGTCTGTGACGTTCAAAATGCCCCGACACGTATATCCTGAAATAGACCAGCGCAGCAACGACAAGTATTGCACCGAATACAAAGCTTTCGTAATACCCATTTACGGAAAGTGCACCGCCAAGCAGCATGCCGGCCCCAATGCCTACATCCCAGCCTGTAAGATACGTGGCATTCGCAGTTGCCCTTCGCGAGTGCGGGGCCATGTTTATGAACAGGGTATTGAATGCCGGAAATATGGTCCCAAAGCCATATCCAAGAAGAAATGCCGATAGGAAATAAAGAATATAGCCAAGATTCAAGCTATATCCGGCCACAAAAGAGAGCAGCCCTTCGCCTGTCACACCCAGCATCGCTATGAATATTCCACGGACAATCGTCTGCGTGATGAGCCCTTTATCAACCAGCCTGCCAGACACAAGACGTGACACAATGAGCCCGGCTGCCTGAACTGTAAAGAAAAGTCCTGCGCCACGCACAACACCTATTTGCTCGGCATATATCGCAATGTAGCTGCTCGTCATTCCGTATGGAATGGCAAGCATGAAGAATGCTATGGATGCCGGGATGCCCTCAAGCAGAAAGAAACGGTCTATCGACAGGAGTTTCCCGCCCGTTGCAGCCGGCTGCCTTTTCTTGACCTTGATACCTGCCGCAAGCGTCAGGCCTATAAGTGCAGCAAGCAGCGCAGTTATAAAAAGAATGTCATAACTGTATTTTGATATCAAGAACAGACCGGCCATTGGCCCGAATGCCATGGCGAGATTATTGGTGACTCCGAAATACCCCAAACCTTCACCCCTGCGCGACGACGGCATTATATCAATGACAAGAGTGTTGCCTGTCGTGTTAAGAGCGCCGAATGCAAAGCCATGGAAGACACGCAGAAGGACAAACGCTAAAAGGCTTTCACCTATCGGAAGATAGACGGCAAAGGATATTGCAAAAAGGACGTATGAGATAACATAGACTTTCTTACGTTGGAAAAAATCGGCGACAAACCCTGCGAACGGGCGTATGCATAGCACAGCAACCACATAGCACGAAAGCAGAAGACCTACCATGCTGGCATCCACTTTGTATTTGTCAACAATATAGAACGGCAGAGTGGGAACAAGAAGAAAGAACGAGAAGGACGTAAGGAAATTGGCCAGACATATGAGTATGTAGCTTGATGTAAAAAGTTTCTCTTTCATGATATCGCCATCCATCCAACAACCATTAATGCAATATTGTAAAAAGATGATTGATGTACCGTAAAAGCACATCAATCACTATATAGGAAATACCACCAATATGTGCGTCCGAAATCCCTGCGCACATAATTATTCCGTGTTATTATATCATCGTAACGCGCTTCAATACTTCTTAGCGAATCAAACGCGACAGACATGGAGTCGGACAAGAACTCTACACTGTATTCGGGTTCGAGGGTTGAATAGAGAAATAGCGCCTCACGATAATGTTTGGGCAACCTGTCAACATCTACGGTATCGCAGAACTGATAAAGGCACTCCTTGAAGTCGGGCAAGCGTTTCTCGAGCAAAAGTGCCGACAAGTAATAATCCTTTGCTACAGTAGCGGCCGAATCATAGGCGGCAACCCTTTCGAAGTAATCAACCGGACGTTCTTTATCCCGGGGGACGTCACCCAGCATAGCAAACACACTGTCGGGAACGAGGGGTGAATTCTGGGCTTTTGCCGGCAGCAGACCACCAGCCCCGTAGTATTGAGGATATTCGAACAGTCTTTCACCAAGACTACCCTCCTTTGACATCACGAATGCACGCAGCGCTGTAAGTTCCTTCGACGCCTCGAGTGCCTCATATCCCACATTCAGAGCCTTTGCCAAATCCCCTTTCTTTAAATACGAAGCTACGAAAGACTCGCGTTTTATATTGCCGTCGCTGCTCGAGAGCATACCTACAGCAGAAAAAAGTATCACCAGCAGGATGAGATTTCTCCAAATTATCCTGTTAGTGCTCATTGCCAAGTCCTTTATCTTCTCGAACAGCATCCTGTTAAGCACGAACGAGAAAAAGAGATAGAGGAACATGCCGGTCATAAATGTGGCTATCCACCCCCATGCCGACCATTCTCCAGTATAAACCGAACGGTCGATATCGGTAATGAAAGCCAAAATCAATGACGATGGCAGATAGGCCATGGCAGTCCATTCGCGCTGAAAACGGGCAAACCTGTTCAGCCAAATGGCAAGTAAAGTCAAAAAGGCGGTTACTACAGCCGAAACCACAAAGGCGTTGAACTCCAATTTTCCCGTCGCCACATGGTCATAAAGCATCTCAAGCAGAGGAGCTTGATAAAAAGCCATGAAGGAAAAAGAGAACAAAGCAAAGAGAGTGGCACAATAATATGCCACTACTCTCTGCAGTCTTATTTCACTGTTGTTCCTCATTTACTGTCATTCTTTGTTTTTCTTTAGCACAAGCGCCGTACGTGCCGGGAGGTAAAGCATCAGCCAGCCTTTCTTTCGACGGGCATGCAATCTGTCATACTGGGTAAAGTGCGTCTGCTTGTCATCGACAAGGGCATTGCCACCAAAACGTTCGGCATCGGTATTGAGGACTATATTGTATGAGCCCTCGGGCACGAGCAGACCGTAATCGGTAAACGAACGGTTGTGGCTGAAGTTGAAGACAAATATCAAATCCTTGCGCGAGAAGGCAAGAACCTGGTCACCGTCGTTGTGCCAAACCTCCTGTACAGGACGGTTCTGGAAGTTGCGCACATTGCCTACAAGGTCAATCATTTCCTTGTCGAACTGCCCCAACAATGTATAGTTATAGCTAGGATTGTCGACCAGACTCCACTGACGGCGGGCATACTTGTGGCTCCAGCCGTTACCCTCACGCGGGAAGTCAATCCATTCGGGATGGCCGAACTCGTTACCCATGAAGTTGAGATAACCGCCATTCATTGTAGCCACTGTCATAAGGCGTATCATCTTGTGCAATGCAATACCGCGTGACACCATATATGTCTCGTCACCACGGTTGAAATGCCAGTACATGTCAGAGTCTATGAGACGGAAAATTATGGTCTTGTCGCCTACAAGTGCCTGGTCGTGGCTCTCGGCATACGAGATAGTCTTCTCATCCTTGCGGCGGTTCGTGAGTTCCCAGAATATTTCGGACGGTTTCCAATCCTCGTCCTTGCGTTCCTTGATTATCTTTATCCAGAAATCGGGGATATTCATGGCCATACGGTAGTCGAAACCGTAACCTCCGTCCTCGATGGGAGCGGCAAGACCGGGCATACCCGATACCTCCTCGGCAATTGTTATAGCCTTTGGATTTACCTGATGTATAAGCCTGTTGGCAAGCGTCAGATAACATATTGCATCGCCGTTCTGGCCTGCATTGAAGTAATCGCCATAGCCGCAGAATGCTTCACCGAGTCCATGGCTGTAATATATCATTGAGGTCACGCCGTCGAAACGGAATCCGTCGAACTTAAACTCTTCGAGCCAGTACTTGCAGTTGGAAAGAAGGAAGTGCACTACCTCATTCTTGCCATAATCGAAGCAGAGTGAATCCCAAGCACTGTGAATGCGCTTGTCATCACCATAGAAGTACTGTGCAGGGTCACCGTCAAGAAGTCCCAGTCCTTCATTCTCGTTCTTCACGGCATGCGAATGTACAAGGTCCATGATAACGGTTATACCCATACCATGTGCCGCATCGATGAGTTCCTTGAGTTCCTCGGGAGTTCCGAAACGGGACGATGCTGCAAAGAAGCTCGATACATGGTAGCCGAAACTGCCGTAATATGGGTGTTCCTGTATAGCCATTATCTGTATACAGTTGTAGCCGTCAGCAGCGACACGCGGCAGTACATTCTCGCGGAACTCGCGGTATGTACCTACCTTTTCCTCCTCCTGTGCCATTCCTATGTGGCACTCGTATATCAGGAGCGGTGTACGCTTGGGAGTGAACTTCTTGTTCTTGAACACATACTCCTCCTCGGGAGCCCATACCTGTGCACTGAAGATCTTGGTTGCATCGTCCTGTACGACACGGCGCACCCAGGCCGGTATGCGTTCGCCGCACCCGCCATTCCAGTAAACTTTCATCTTGTAGTGCTGTCCGTGGGCAAGTGCCTTGCGCGGCAGACGCCTCTCCCACACTCCACCGGGGAGAGCCTTGAGTTCATACTCGGGGCGCTCTTCCCAATTCGAGAAGTCTCCTATAAGTACAATCTTCGTTGCATTGGGAGCCCACTCGCGGAACACCCACCCGCTCGATGTGCGGTGAAGACCGAAGTAAAGATAACCTGAAGCAAAATCCGACAGAGTCTGCCGGCCGTTCTTTGTCAATTCCCTTTCCCTCTGCAGGAAATAGCGGTATCTGCCCTCTATATCCAGGCTATAGGGCTCCAAATAGGCATCACGTTCTACAAGTTTCAGCATGATTGTGTCTTTTTATGATTGTTATAAAGTTTCCGGTTCAGACAGCAACCTTCACAATGACCTTTTTCATTGGGACGGTTGTAATTGCAGGAGCATGGGCATCCTGCGGAAAGAATATCACAAATTCTCCTTTTGCGACATTGAAATAATTTCTTGCAGGCTCGCCTGCGGGATAAAGGGCCGCGTCGTCAGCCTCCACATAATCGGGGGCAGGTAGTGTTTCAAGCGGCGAATAGCCCATCAACTCATCGGCCGTCAAGGGTATCTGTATATCTATATATTTGCGGTGTACCTCCAGTTTCGCCTCTTCCTTACTCTTGGGGTCAATCTCGACAATATTCGCGAATACCAGCTCACCGCATATCTCATTACGACCCAAAGGAAGAGCGTTAAGATCGTTGTTGCATATAAACTCTATCGCCTTCGACAAATTCGAATTAAGCGATTCGTACATCCTGATATTATTCAAAGAATCAAGTATCATAATACTATCATTAATTTTGTAAAGTCCCTAAATTATACACACATTCGCGCACAAGTTTACCCTGCTCGTCCTTGACAATAAACTTGCCGTTGCGCTGTCCTTCGACGAATGTACCTTCGTATCTCATGCCGTCTTTGTCAATTGCCACACCGGCACCATGTTCCTCGCCATTGACAAAGCCACCTTTATATCTGATTCCGTTACTTAGGCGCAGCATTCCGCCCCCGTTCATCTTGTCGTTTTTCCAATCTCCTTCATAGACATCTCCGTTCGCCCAGGTATATTTCCCGCGTCCCGAGCGTTTGTTGCCTTCCCAGTTCCCGTAGTAGACGTCGCCGTTTGAAAGATACAGATGTCCGTGTCCTTCACGTTTTCCATTCACGAAAGAACCCTCATAGCTGCTCCCGTCAGGCGAAGTATACTTGCCTTTCCCATGCCACTTGCCATCCTTGAAAGAGCCCACATATGTCTCACCGCTCACCGACACGAACTTGCCGGCACCCTCGCACATGTCATTGACCCATGCACCTTCGTATGTACTGCCATCAGCCGAAACATATAAACCCTCGCCGTTTCTCATTCCGTTGTTCCACATGCCTACATAGCGACTATTGTCGGACCACACGAATGTTCCATTACCTGCATATCTGCCATTCTTCCATTCACCGGTATATGAAGCACCGCTCTTGAAGAAATAGCTTCCGTTGCCGCTCCGCTGGTCCTCGACCCATGTACCTACATAGAAATCCCCGTTCGGATACTCTATCCTGCCATAGCCGTGCTGATAGTCAATGTTCCACAAGCCGTCATACACGCTGCCGTCAGCGAAGTGGTACACACCTTTGCCATGCTGCCTGTCTGCCAGGAATTCTCCTTCGTACCATTCACCATCCTTGAAACGGTATACTCCTCTCCCTTCTCGCTTGCCTTTCACAAATGTACCCTCATAGGTGTCACCATTCTTGTATACTGCTTTTCCATGGCCATGCGGACGCTTCCTTTTTGCCTCGCCGACATAAGATGTGCCATCCTTCAAAGTCAGCGAAACAACGTTGCTGTTCTCTGGAAGAGAGGCTTGCATCTGTTCCTTTTCTTGAGCGACTACCTGGGACGTCAGCCCAATGGTCGCCGCTAATATGAATACCAATATATTTTTATTCATCTTCAAAATTCAAACGTTAATGGGGCTTCAAGGCTATGTTGCACGTAGAAAGAAAGCACAACACCGCACATAACGCCAAAGACAAAGATAATAAAAAGTTAAGAAACAACAACGAAGAGCCATTTATTTTGAAAAATATTTGGCTCTATACAAAATCAAGGCAAAAGGACCGTAAAAAAGAAGAAAAGGATGTTGCACACACAAATGCATCCACTTACCGCCGGGAAAAAGAAGCAAAGGAATGAGCCACAGGAAATTCCGTGCTGTCATGACTGCCTGTAATACTACATCCGCGAAGGAGTATGCAAAAAGACGACCTGCAGATTACCGCGCTGAAGACGCGTCTTCAGCCAATCTTCAACCTTTAGCTTGTCACTTTCGGGCAACTCCCCGTCATAAACGATATTGACAAGATAAACCTCATGTTCCTTCAGCGATGCGCCGTCACGGTAAGTATGGATTCCCCTGCCGGTCGACACTGAAGTCACAACAGGAAAAAGCGATGACAATTCGGGCAACAAAGTCCTTGACATGCTCTCCGAACTGATATAGCCCCCTATACTGTCGCGCAACGTCCTGAGTTCCTGTTCCTTTTCGGCCAATTGCCTTTGGACAACAGCAGTACTGTTCTTTTCGGTATGGATAATACCGCGCACGCTCTCTTCATCAAGACTGCCGCCTCCTTGCACCACTTCGAGCTTTACACCGGCAAGACCATATTCAGGAAGTCGTGACTCCATATAGCCAATCTCAAGGCTGTCTACCTCCTTGCCTATGAACACCAGGCGTATCGTCTTGTCCTTATAGTCGAAATCATGAGAAATCATACTGGCATCCTTTGCTACTACAGCCTTGCGACAGAAATCGAAGCATCTTTCGGTAAAGACGGTCTCTTGAAAGATCTTGAATGTGATGAAAACACTCGGTATTACAGTGACCACACTTATGAGAGTGATGATGCGCTTCACACGTATCTCGTTGTTCTTGTCGACAAACTCTTTCTTTGGGAAACGCATAACAAAGGAGACACCTATAAAAGTCGACAATGATATGAATATGGTATTTATCAGATAAAGATAGAGTGCACCAAGGGCATAAAGCCAGTTTCCGGTTCCCAGCCCGAAACCGACCGTACACAACGGAGGCATCAAAGCCGTAGCGATGGCCACACCGGGAATGACATTGCCCATACGTTGGCTACGGCTGCTGAGAGCAATTATTCCGGCCAATCCGCCACACAATGCGATTCCTACATCATATATTGTAGGAGAGGTACGCGCCAGCAGTTCCGACTGAACCTCATCCAAGGGAGTAATAAGGAAATATACCGTTGCGGTAGCCACGCTGAACAATGTCGCTACGAGATAGTTTTTTGCAGCATGCTTGAACAGCGTAAAATCGTTCCTGCCCACACCCAGTCCCATTCCGATTATAGGCCCCATCAACGGCGATATGAGCATGGCACCTATAATCACGGCTGCGCTATTGGTATTCAGCCCCAAAGAAGCTACAAAAACGGCAAGGACTAGAATCCACAGCTTGGCACCGCGGAACTCAACTCCCGCTTCAATTGCCGATATCGTTTCCTCCTCGGGTGCCATATCGTTCCCCAGACTGAGCATTTTCTTCAGCCAAGCCCTTACCTCCAGAAAAAAATTCACATTTCCCATAATCACGCTCTTTGGACCGACAATTGGACATGGATACTATATAACAACAAAAATCATACCGTGCCGGCCACAATCTCTATCATTTTTTTTCTATCGAAATACTTTCGTGCGACAAACAGAAGTTCTTCGGGCGTTACGGCACGCACCGTCTCGAGATAATCATTTACCGAGCGGAATTCGTCTCCCGAAAGCCATGCATTGACAAATGCCTCACTCCTTGGAGTCAGTCCTTCGAATTCACGACACATCTCACCAAATATATAGTTGCGTACGTGTTCAACCTCCTCGGCCGGAACCGGTTCGGAAACAAGCTTTTCAATCTCGGCATAAATCTCTTTTATACACGATTCCACATATTCATTGGCAGTCTCCGAGCTTATCATGAAAGCGTTACGCTTGCCATAGGCATCGATTTCAGCCGATATATGATATGTATATCCATTCTCTTCACGTATGTTGCTCATCAGGCGACTTCCGAAATATCCGCCAAGCAGGACTGTAAGGAAACGGAACTTATATAAATCGGGCGATGCGGAATCCATGGCCATGAAACCAATCTTGACACCGCACTGCATCGTATCACTCACCTCTACATTGCACCGCCCGAAGACTGTGTCAGGAGGTGCGACCGACACCTCACCAATTCCTGCATCACACCCCCACTCATCCTGTCCGAAGTGTTTCTCTACCGCATCTAGCAAAGCATCGTCCACACTGCCGGATATGAAGACCGAGCAGTTGCGGCTTCCATAGACAAGAGCATAGTACTTCAACAGGTCATCACGCGTCAAGGAATCGTAATCCTCAAGTTCAACGACATGCCCCAAAGGATGGGAATCGCCCCAAAGTGAATTTTCGAAGTAGCGCTGTGCCACCACATCAACCTTCTTGGAGTTTACAGCATAGTAACCTTTGGCATTACGCCTTATTACATCGAGGCTGTTCTGCGGGAATGTAGGCGACTTAACCATTACGGCAAGTAGTCCAAGCAATTCTGGGAAATGCTTGGACAGTGCATAAAGGGTTACATGGTTGCACCCCTGGGAGGAATATGTCTCTATCCATGCACCATAGTAGTCCAGTTTCTGCGATATCTCGTCAGCATTCCACTCACCGGCACCCTCACGGAGCATACGGTTAGTGAATGTTGCCTGAAGCGGTTTGTCCTGAACGGCATATCCGCCCTTGAAAAGCAGTTCCAACCTTACGGTTCCGCTGGTATCTCCTTTGAGTACATGCAATTGAACAGCATTTGGCATCACCCTTGTCAAGGGCAATGCCAAATCATTCAGTTCCATAGGTTTTATTTCGGGAGGCACCATCATCAATCATTCCAGGCAAAGCCGACAGAAGCCGCGAATTCCTTTGCACGTTCAAGATCCTCCGGTGTGTCAATACCGATTGTTTCAATGTCGGTCACACCAACCTTTATCCTGTATCCGTTTTCGAGCCAGCGCAACTGCTCAAGCGATTCGGCAATCTCCAATGGGGATTGCTGCAGGTGTGTTATAGCCTCGAGCACATCGGCACGATAAGCGTATATTCCCAAATGCTTGTAGAATGTGTGATTCTGCAACCATTTGTCCTTTTCAACACCACGCAGATAAGGCACTACAGAACGGCTGAAATATATGGCAAATCCATTGGCGTTAAGTACCACCTTGGGAGAATTTGGATTCTCAAGCATTTCCAAACCTCCTTCAGCATCGAAGGGCTTCACCAATGTCGCTATATCTACACCATCAGTATCGAAACACTCCATAAGTGCTCTTATCTGTTTCAGCTGTATGAAAGGCTCATCTCCCTGTATATTCACTATCACATCACAATCGAGAGCAAGACGTTTGTAAGCGTCAAGACAACGTTCAGTACCATTCTTGCAATCCTCTGATGTCATTACGACCTTACCCCCAAAAGAGAGTACAGCCTCTTTTATCCTCTCATCATCAGTAGCTACATAAAGTTCATCGAAGCACTCTTTCACCTGCTCATACACACGCTGTATTACCGGCTTGCCACCAAGCATAGCCAAAGGTTTTCCCGGAAACCTCGTGGAGGCATAACGGGCCGGAATGATTCCTGCAAATTTCATATATCTGTCTTTTATTTATTTTCTCGAATTACTGAAACAGTTCGTCAAACGCATCAGATTCTTCGGCTTCAGGCTCAACGCGATCGTTGCCTTCTTCAGAAAGGAGATTGCTGCCGCATGGATCAAAATCCTCGGGTATATCGAATTTTTCTTCTTGAGAATATGGCAATGTCTTGTCCTCAAATACCTTCTTCATATATATACCCCATATAGGAAGTGCCGAAGAAGATCCCTGACCGTCAATCATCCTGTCGAAATGGATATCGCGTTCCTCTCCACCTACCCAGCATCCTGTCACAAGAGATGGGGTGAAACCCATGAACCATCCGTCGGAATTGTTTTGGGTAGTACCTGTCTTTCCTCCGGCATCAACAGTCAAGCCATAGACGCGTCTTACGCGTGAGCCGGTTCCGCCGTTTATGACACCGCGGAGCATGTCAATCATCTTATATGAGCTTCTCGCGCTTATCACCTCGGTTTTCCTGGCAGAGAATGTCGATATTATGTTTCCTGCATTATCTTCTATGCGTGTAACCATTAGGGGCGATGTGCGCACTCCCTTACCCGCAAAGGCCGAGTATGCACTGACCATCTCCGATATAGAAGCATCGCAAGCTCCAAGGCACAACGACGGAGTAGGTTCAATCTCCTTGTTGAGAAGTCCGAACTGATGCAGCAGTTTCTTGAATGTATATGGATTCAGTTTACCCATCAGGTATGCCGATATCCAGTTGTTCGATGTAGCGAGTCCCCAACGGAGTGTAACCATCTCGCCGTACCTGTTCCTTGAACCGTTCCTCGGACTCCAAAGCTTGCCGTCTTCGGTAACTATGGTCTGCTCGACATTCTTCGTCTCGTCACAAGGAGCAAAACCGTTCTCCATTGCCAGTGCATACAGGAACGGTTTCACTGTAGAACCAATCTGGCGGCGACCTACGCTTGCCATGTCATACTTGAACTGGTAATAATTGGGACCGCCCACATATGCCTTCACCTCTCCTGTATGAGGATCCATCGACATGGCTCCCGTACGCAGGAAGAACTTGTAGTATTTCAACGAGTCCATCGGAGACATCAGTGTGTCCTTTGGCCCGTCATATGTGAATATCTCCATCTCATACGGAGTGTTGAATGCCTTTTTGATTCCCTGTTCGCTGTAGCCGCTCTTCTTCATAGTACGATAGCGGTCACTCTGCTTCATCGCACGCTCCATTATCTTGTCCACCTCTTCGAGAGTAAGATTATCGGTAAACGGAGCTGTCTTCTTTCCTTTCTTGGTTTCAAAGAAACGAGGCTGCAAAGTCTCCACCACATGTTCCTTCACCGCTTCTTCGAGATAGGTCTGCATACGGGAGTCTATTGTCGTATAGATTTTCAGTCCATCGGTATAAACATTGTAGTTCTCACCGTTTGCTTTAGTATTCTTGTTACACCATCCATAGAGGGGGTCGAGTTCCCAGTTCAATGAATCCTCGTAGAACTGCTGCATCTGCCAACCGCGATAATTGCTCTTTTCGGGTTTCGGCGCAGTCATGTATATACGCAGATACTCACGGAAGTATGTCGCTATACCGGCCTTATGGTCGGCAGCATGGTAATTTATCTTGAGTTCTAGTGCAGAAAGCGAGTCCTTCTCGGCTTTGCTTATGAAGCCGGCCTTCTCCATCTGCGAGAACACCACATTGCGGCGTTCCTTTGTCAGTTCGGGACGACGGCGCGGATTGTAGAGCGACGAATTCTTGCACATGCCTACCAACATAGCGCACTCCTCTATTTTCAATTGGCTAGGCAACTTCCCGAAATAGACATGTGCCGCACTCCTGATGCCTACAGCATTGTAACCGAAGTCATACTTGTTAAGATAGAGAGCTATAATTTCGTCTTTAGTATACTGCCTCTCGAGCTGCACAGCGATTACCCATTCTATCGGCTTTTGATACAGACGTTCCAGTTTGCTTCCCGAAACTTCGGAATAAAGCAGTTTGGACAACTGCTGGGTAATGGTACTTCCGCCGCCCGCACTTCTCTGCATCATAAGACCACCCTTTATGACAGCACGGAGCACCGATTTGATATCAATGCCCGAGTGTTCATAGAAACGCACATCCTCTGTCGCGACCAGGGCTTTTATGAAATCGGGAGCAATGTCCTCATAGTTTACAAAGATACGGTTCTCCTTACTGTATGACCATGTACCGAGTTCCTTTTCATCGGAGGACAACAATTGCGAAGCGAACTTGTAGTTGGGATTCTCAAGTTCGCTCATATCCGGCAAATAACCTATCCAGCCATATACGATTGAGACGAAAAGCAGTGCCAGGGCAACAAACCCGAATGCAATGAGAGCCCAAACTGCTATAATTATCTTCTTCATAACGATTGTCGTGTTGGTTAAGGAAACGGCACATTGCCGTCATCCGGTTTAGACTGCGAAGATAATACAAATATTTCAAAATGGAGCAAGCTTTCATCAAGTTAAAAAAAATAGAGGAATTATGCACCCGTGCTATTGTTTGGCAGAAATAAATAGCCTATCTTTGAAAGAAAATCAAAAAAAACGGAATTCATGGAAAGCAGAAGTCTCGTATCCATCAACGATCTCTCACGCGAAAAGATACTTTCATTGCTTGAGACTGCGGAAAAGTTCGAGGAGAACCCGAACCGCAAGATACTTGACGGCAAAGTGGTAGGTTCGCTCTTTTTCGAACCCTCGACACGCACCCGTCTCAGTTTTGAAACTGCAGCTAACCGTCTGGGAGCTCGCGTCATCGGTTTCAGCGACGCGGCAACAAGTTCTGCAAGCAAGGGCGAGACCCTTAAAGACACCATAATGATGGTATCGAGTTATGCCGATGTGATTGTCATGCGCCATCGCCTTGAAGGTGCTGCACGCTATGCCAGCGAGGTCTCCCCTGTACCTGTCATAAACGCAGGTGACGGAGCCAACCAGCACCCGTCACAGACCATGCTTGACCTTTATTCGATAAAGAAGACACAGGGCACGCTCGAAGGGCTGAACATACACCTTGTAGGTGACCTCAAGTACGGGCGCACGGTACATTCACTGCTGCATGCGATGCGCCATTTCAATCCCACGTTCCACTTCATCGCGCCCGAAGAACTCCACATGCCCGAGGAGTACCGCATTTTCTGCCGCGAGAACAACATCCCATTTACCGAAACTACCGAATTCAACGAGGATGTCATTGCTGATGCCGACATCATATACATGACCCGCGTACAACGCGAGCGTTTTAGCGACCTCATGGAGTACGAGAAAGTGAAGAACTGCTACAGGCTTACCAACGCCATGCTCGAAGGCACAAGAAAAAACCTCCGGATCCTTCATCCGCTACCACGCGTGAATGAAATAGCACACGACGTGGACGAGAATCCGAAGGCTTACTATTTCCAGCAGGCACAGAACGGCCTATATGTACGTGAGGCTCTCATATGTGACGTATTGGACATAAATATCTAAAGAAACAGCCATGGAGAAAAAGAACAAACACGCCATGCAAGTATCGGCACTATGCAACGGCACAGTCATAGACCATATCCCTGCCGACAAACTCTTTGCCGTAGTTTCACTGCTTGACATCCCGTCAATCAGCAGCAACGTGACCATCGGATACAACCTTGAAAGCAAGAAGCTCGGCACAAAGGGACTTATAAAGATTGCCGACCGCTTCTTCACCGACGATGAGGTGAGCAAAATCTCGGTAGTAGCCCCCAATGTCGTGCTGAACACAATCAAGAACTACAATGTTGTTGAAAAGAGAGAGGTAAAGATGCCCGACGAGCTTCACAACATCATTAAGTGCAACAATCTCAACTGCATCACCAACAACGAGCCAATGGCGACTCATTTTCATGTATCGAACCGAAAGGAAGGAACCATAAAGTGCCGTTACTGCGAGAAGGAGCAGAACATTAACGATGTAGAACTGTTATAATATGAAACTGCACTGGAAGCCCGGAACCATGATATACCCGTTGCCGGCAGTACTGATTAGCTGCGGCAATTCAAAGGAGAACTACAACATGTTCACCGTTTCATGGGTAGGAACGACATGTACGAACCCGGCAATGTGCTACATCTCGGTACGACCCGAAAGACACTCCTACCCCATCATCAAGGAGACCGGTGAGTTTGTAATAAACCTCACAACAGCCTCCATGGCCCATGCAACGGACTGGTGCGGAGTACGTTCGGGTGCCGACTACGACAAAGCCAAGGAAACAGGGCTCACATATGGTCCGTCAAAGGAGATAAAAGCACCGATTATCATGGAATCGCCCTTGAGCATCGAGTGCAGAGTAAAACAAGTGATACCGCTCGGTTCCCACGACATGTTCCTTGCCGAGGTTGTCAATGTACAGGCCGACGACCGTTACCTTAACCCGGAGACCGGGGAATGGAACCTTGCAGCCGCCGACCCGCTTGTATACACACATGGCAAATACTTCCATCTCGGCGATTTCATAGGAAAATTCGGCTGGAGTGTAAAAAAGAGACAATAACCCGAAATGAGAGCTGTAAGAACCTTCATATCATTATTTCTGTTGCTTCTCCCCTGCATCGTTTTATCGCAGGAAGAGAAGAAGAACTACAGGTTCAACTTCGGAATTAAAGCCGGATTCCAGGCACTGACATACAACGATCCGGAATTCGAGATCGAAGGTTACGAATTCGACAGCAACAGCATACAGAGCAGCAAGATAGGCTATACCATATCACCCTTCTTCAGATTCACATTCCACAGTTTCTATCTGCAGACCGAGGCCACAATGGGTCTGGCACGCCACAGTTTCGAATTCTCCGACCTTGAAACAGCAAAAAGCGATGTAATACCGGGCAGTTCGGTATATGAGCTGAAGACATACTGCATACAGGCACCACTGTTGTTCGGATACAATTTCATTGACCAGCGCGTGTTCGGCATGAGTGTTTTTACAGGACCAAGGTTAAAATACACACTTACATCGTACAGCGACCAGAAGTTCAGGAATTTCAGGTACGACGACCTCCAGGAAAGCCTTGAGCGAGTATCATATTATTGGGAAATAGGATTGGGAGTAAAGATTTCCAATATTTTCTTCGACTTCGTCTATGACGTCGGCATGAACGACACATCAAAATACCTGGAATCCAGGAAACATGGCAAGAGGTTTAGGAGCAGCAGAAGCGACAATATTCTCAGCTTCTCGGTAGGAGTCATATTCTGAATATAATAAGTATGCGGCACCCTTCACGGAGCGCCGCATACTTATTATAATAAACTCTGTCAATACGCGAACAGCGGGAATTCTGCCATAGTTTCATTAACTTTGGCACGCACTGCTGCTATCACCTTCTCATCCTCGGGAGCATTAAGAACCGTCTCTATCATTTCTGCGATAAACGGCATCATATTCTCCTTTACACCTCGTGTGGTAATAGCCGGCGTACCAAGGCGTATACCCGATGTCTGGAATGCGCTGCGTGAATCGAAAGGCACCATATTCTTGTTTGCAGTGATATCGGCCGCCACAAGAGCCTTCTCGGCAACCTTGCCTGTAAGGTCGGGATATTTTCCGCGAAGGTCAACCAGCATGGAGTGATTGTCCGTTCCCCCCGAAACAATTCCGAAGCCACGGTCAATGAGTTCCTGCGCCAATGTCGCAGCATTCAGTTTCACCTGCGCCTGATATTCCTTGAATTCAGGTTGCAGAGCCTCACCGAATGCAACAGCCTTAGCTGCAATGACATGCTCCAACGGGCCACCCTGAATACCGGGGAACACCGCCGAGTCGAGCAGCTGCGACATCATCTTCACTTCGCCCTTCGGAGTTGTCTTCCCCCATGGGTTGGGAAAATCCTGGCCCATTATTATCACACCTCCGCGGGGACCGCGCAGAGTCTTGTGGGTGGTAGATGTAACGATGTGGGCATATTTCACGGGATTGTCGAGCAGGCCGGCAGCAATGAGACCCGCGGGATGTGCCATATCGACCATCAGGAGAGCACCCACCTTGTCGGCAATCCCGCGCATGCGCTTGTAGTCCCACTCGCGCGAGTAAGCCGAGCCGCCGCCGATAATCATCTTGGGACGCTCACGAAGCGCAATCTCCTCCATCTGGTCATAATCGACACGCCCTGTCTCAGGATTAAGGTTGTATTCACAAGGAGTATATATAAGACCCGATGTGTTTACCGCCGAGCCATGAGAAAGATGACCGCCATGGGCAAGGTTCAACCCCATAAACTTGTCGCCCGGGTTCAGCACCGCAAGAAAGACCGCTGCATTAGCCTGAGCACCCGAGTGCGGCTGCACGTTCACCCACTCGGCACCATAGAGTTCCTTGAGTCTCTCGCGGGCAATTTCCTCAACAATATCGACAACCTCGCAACCGCCATAGTAACGCTTGCCCGGGTAGCCCTCGGCATACTTATTCGTTAGTACCGAGCCCATTGCCTGCATCACCTCGTTGCTCACGAAGTTCTCCGATGCAATTAGTTCAATACCCTTTAACTGACGGCGATACTCCGTCTCTATCAACCGAAATATATGTCTGTCGCGTTTCATAGTAATTCCTTTATTTAAATTATCGACAGCGAAGATAGCAATTTATATGCAAAACACAATTCCACTAAAAACAAATTATGTAAAGAGACTGCTCCATTTACCCGATTTTATTTCGTTTTCAACAGTTTTTGCTTATTTTTGCCTAATATAGGTTTTATGCACGCTATTTAATATTGGATTAACAGAACAAACCATAAACAACACAATGAAGAAAGCAACATTAATGGCACTGCTGGCAATATGCACAGTGTTCACGGCAAAAGCAAAAGAGGAAGTCGACACCATTTCCTACATGACAGGACTGCAGGTATCGTATGAAATAGAGAACACCATTCTCCCGCAGTTAAGGCTCGACTATGCCATAATTGCGGCAACCATAGAGAAATACTTTGCGACGGAGAAGACCATAAAGGTTGAGGACTGCACCATAACACCGGCCAACATAAAAGATGTTGCAAAGAAGTACTTCAACCAGGGACTTCAGGGCCGTGTGATGGAAGCAATGAAGGACTCTACAGGAAAGACAGAGGTCTTTGCCGCCCCCGAAGAGAAGAAGATTGTGTCAACACTCATTGGAGCCGACTTCGCATACAAAATGAAGGATGCTCCCTACCGCATAAAGAAAGCATCGTTTATAAAGGCCATCGAGGACAACCATGCCGGAAAGGCCATGTTCACAAAGGAAGAATCGAAAAGATACATGAACCGCTACTATACCGAGATTGTCCCGCAGAACAACAGAAAGGAGTCGGAACAGTGGCTGGCCAAGACCGAGAAAGCCAAAGGCGTAAAAAAGACTGCGTCGGGAATACTCTACAAGATTGAACAGCCCGGTGACATGAATGCAAGGGCAATGAAGGACGAAGATGTAGTGAAAGTTCTCTACACAGGCACCACAATGAACGGCAAAGTGTTCGACAGCAACCGTTGGGCCGACATGCCTGCCGAGCGCAAGGAGATGATGGAGCAGTACAAACCGGCCGACGCGGGCAAGGACAGCCCCATAGAGTTCCCCCTCAACCGCGTAATCAAGGGATGGACCGAGGGCATGAAGCTCATAGGCAAGGGCGGAAAGATAACCCTGTGGATACCGTCGTCACTTGCATACGGCGAAAGGGGTACAGGCAAGGACATAGGCCCCAACCAGGCTCTGCGCTTTGATGTGGAGCTCATTGACGTGACAACAAAATGACAATACGATAAACTTTAACAACCATAAACCATGAAAAGAACATTGACAGGAGCAATGCTGCTCGGTCTTGCACTGATGTCCTGCCAGGACAATGCCACAAAGACCGCGAACTACCAGGTAGTACCTCTCCCGCAGGAAATTACAGAAACCGACGGAGAAGGATTCCTTCTTACCGATGCCACAAGCATCGTCTACAACGGGGATGAAACCATGAAACGCAACGCCGAACACCTGTCGGCATACATCAAGGAAGCTACAGGCCTTGAGCTTGAAGTAACCGGCACTGCCAACGGAAACGCCATCACGCTTGCCGTTGAAGAGCTGGGCGACAATAGCGAGGCATACAGGCTCACAGTCGACAACAAGGGTGTAAACATCACCGGAGACTCACCAGCAGGTGTATTCTACGGAATACAGACACTCCGCAAGTCGCTACCCGTTGACGCCGAGAAGATACAGCTGCCGGCAGTAACTGTAAACGACTACCCACGTTTCGCCTACCGCGGAGCACACCTCGACGTGTCACGCCACTACTTCACGCTCGACTCCATCAAGCGTTTTATCGACATTCTTGCGATGCACAACCTCAACCGCTTCCACTGGCACCTTACCGACGACCAGGGCTGGCGCATCGAGATAAAGAAATACCCCAAGCTCACCACCGTAGCCGCAGAACGTGACGAGACAGTCATCGGGCGCAACAGCGGCAATTACGACGGACAGCACTATGGCCCGTTCTTCTACACACAGGACGAGTGCCGCGAGATAGTTAAGTACGCTGCCGAGCGCCACATCACCGTCATCCCGGAAATTGACCTTCCTGGCCACATGCAGGCAGCACTCGCAGCATATCCCGAGTATGGCTGCACCGGCGGCCCGTACGAAGTATGGAAGATGTGGGGTGTGTCAGACAACGTACTCTGCGCCGGCAACGACGCTACACTTTCATTCATCGACGACGTGCTTACAGAGGTCATCGAGGTATTCCCGTCGGAGTATATACACATCGGAGGTGACGAATGCCCCAAGACACAATGGGAGAAGTGCCCCAAGTGCCAGGCACGCATAAAGGCACTGGGCATCAAGGGCGACAAGAAGCATAGCGCCGAGATGTACCTCCAGAGCTTCGTAATCAACCATGCCGAGAAATTCCTCAACAGCAAGGGACGCCAGATCATCGGCTGGGACGAGATTCTCGAAGGCGGACTTGCCCCCAACGCAACAGTACACTCATGGCGCGGTGTCGAGGGAGGCATTGAGGCTGCAAAGCAGGGACACGACTGCATAATGTCACCGACCACATTCATGTACTTCGACTACTACCAGACAAAATACACCGATGACGAGCCCCTTGCCATAGGCGGTTACGTTCCCGTAGAAAAGGTATACTCGTTCGAGCCCATGAACGACACATTACCGGCCGAAGTGCAGAAGCATATAATAGGCGTACAGGCAAACCTTTGGACCGAGTACATACCCACATTCAGCCATGTTGAGTACATGGAACTGCCGCGCATGGCAGCACTCTGCGAAGTACAGTGGAGCAACCCGGCGAAGAAGAACTTTGAGGAGTTCAAGCTGCGTCTGCTTCCGCTCATGTCACTATATGGCAAATATAGCTATAACTACGCCAAGCACCTCCTGGACATCGAAGAGAAGTTCACAACCAACACCGATAACAGCACGGTAGTCGTTGAATTCAAGACTCTCGACAATACACCGGTATACTACACCCTCGACGGTACAGAACCCACAACCGCATCGGCGCTCTACACACAGCCCATAGAGATAAAGGAGAGCTGCACCATAAAGGCAAAGGGTATAGGCGAGAGAGGAACAACTCGTCTTTTCAGCGAAGAAATACACTTCAGTAAGGCAACAGCAAAACCAATAAAGCTGTTGCAGGACATACACAAGAACTACACCTTTGAAGGCCCCGTCACACTTGTTGACGGCCTCAAGGGCAGCCCTAACTACCGCACAGGCCGCTGGCTCGGATTCTGCCTCACCGACATGGAGGCTGTCATTGACCTCAAGCAAGAAGAAGAGATAAGCACAGTTTCTTTCAACACCAGCGTCGACAAGGGCGACTGGGTGTTCGACGTGCTGGGCATAACAGTATCCGTTTCAAACGACGGTGAGAACTTCACCGAAGTATTCAACCAGACATACCCCGACCTCACAGCCGAGGATGAGAACAAGATATACAATCACAAGGTCGAGTTCGCGCCTGTAAAAGCACGTTATGTAAAAATACTCGCCCTTTCCGACCGCGACATGCCCAATTGGCACCCTGCCAAAGGCTACCCCGCATTCATCTTTGTCGACGAGCTCGAAATAAACTGACAACATCAATTGACGGCATCTGTAGAACCACCACATTCCACAGATGCCTTTAATAAGAAGCTGTTTAAAATTTATTTCGCGATTGTTTAAGAGTTGTTTTTGCACAGATTTTACTACGGTAAATGCAGGGAATAGCGGGCTATTTTCAAATTTAACGGAGTAAAAGATGGTAAAAACAAACTTAAACAAGCCGAAACACCGGCTATTGCAGCTTTGAAATATTTATATAAGAAATTTAAACAGTTTCTAAGAATAATATAAGAAATGAAAACACTCATAGCAGCCATCATTCTGTTGCTGGCAACCACACCATCTACGGCACAGGACAACACATCGGCCCTGTTGCCGATACCAAAGAAAGTTGAGCAGCGCAGCAGCAAGAAACTGTTCGACATCACACGCGCAGCAATCACCACCAACGACTGCAGCGACAAGCCATATATAGCCGAAGAACTGAAGGAGATACTGGAATACCGTACCGGCATCAGAATCGACGGCAACAAAGGCAAAAACAGAATTGAGATTGCAGTATCTCCCTCAATGGCATCACAGGAATACAGCATAGAGATAAGCGACAAGCTCATGAAGCTCA
>JAFYQH010000026.1 GCA_017547205.1 Bacteroidaceae bacterium
GCCGGCAGGTCTTTCCGCTGTGTTGCTTACGGTGCCGGATATTTAAGATATTAGCTTTGTAATGATGATATACAGCAACCGGGACTAAAAGGTGCTGTGTACTGCTTTGACGCGGAGAATGGTAATCTTGAAAGAAAACCGGCACCGTTAAAAATCACAACTTGAACTCTTTTGTTTTACGGAATCAAGCGAGGACTGTTTGCAGTGCGGCAGCGTTATATTTTCTCTTATAACGCTGAACCGCACAAGTCCCGGAGCGCCTTAAAACAAAAGGCAAGTTCAAGTGACAAAGCTTGCGCGACCGAAAGATATTGCTTGACAAAGCAATTCTTGAGCAAAGCGCGGGCTGACTGATTTTTCCGTGTGCCGGGGCTTTTTGCAACTTTTTGGCCGCCAAAAAGTTGGTATAGCACGACAACCAAACAAACACAAGACAACAGTACCAAGGTTAAAAAGCGGGAGAGTTTTCTTGGAACACAATGCAGGACTTTCTAACTGTCCTCCTTTTCAAAGGGGACGAGAAACAAAGTTTCGGAGTGAATTAAAACTCAGCCATCCATGTCGACCGCAGCGGAGACATCTCTTTCATCTTTGCTCTTTGCTCTTTCATCTTTGCCGAATTTTAGGCATAGCCAACTTTCTGCACTCTTGTCGTGGCGGGTGTGTATAACACGAAAAGGCTGGATATTAATCCAGCCTCTTGTAGGTAAATATATGTTCTAAAAAATTAGGCTAACTTCGCAATTCTTGCGCAAAGACCTGACTTGAGGTTTGCTGCCTTGTTCTTGTGGATGAGACCACGCTTAGCCATTCTGTCGAGCATCTTCTGTACCTCGGGGAACTTTGCCAATGCTTCGTTCTTGTCGGTGATTGCGCGCAAGCCACGTACTGCAGAACGCATGTTCTTGCCCAGGTAACGGTTCTGAAGATTTCTCTTCTCTGTCTGTCTGATTCTCTTAAGTGATGATTTGTGATTTGCCATCTCTTTTCAATTATTTTTAGTTTTACTAGTAGCCCATAGGGGAATCGAACCCCTCTTTCAAGAATGAAAATCTTGCGTCCTAGCCGATAGACGAATGGGCCTTTGGGCCTGAACCCCTTGTGAGGGTTTCCATAACAGGTATGGTGGCTAAAGCGAATGCAAAGGTAAAACCTTTTTTTTAATTGGCAAAGAATTTCGAGTTTTTTTTATAGTTTTGTTCCTGAATAAGGCATTTAATGGTATGGTAGAGAAGTTTGAAGGAATAGTTTTGCGTACTCTCAAATACAGCGACACTCTTATGATTGCCGATATATACACGCGTGGATATGGCCGTCTTTCGTTTCTGGTCCCGGTGTCGCACAGCAGGCGCAGTAAAGTCCGGAGTGTACTCTTTCAGCCTCTTTCAATGCTTACGTTCACAGCCAACTTCAAGAAAGGCAAGAGTCTTTCAAGAATAGGGGAGGTGCAACCGTATGTGGTTTATTCTTCAATCCAGAACGATGTTGTCAAATCTGCAATATCGCTATATATTGCCGAGTTGCTCACGTATGCGTTAAGGGAGGAGAGTGGTGATGATTCGCTGTTCTGCTTTCTTGACCGTTCTTTAATGTTGCTCGACGGTCTCGAGCATGGGTATTCCGACTTTCACCTTGTATTTATGGCACAGCTGTTGCGCTATCTTGGTATTTATCCGAATCTGGAAGGCTGCACGCCAAATTCCTATTTCGACCTTATGCAGGGGTGTCTGGTGCGTGAACATCCGCTGCATGGCGACTTTCTTATGCCATCAGATACGCACTCTTTCGTCTCTTTGCTACAGACAGGCTATGAGTCGATGCACAGGCTTTCCCTGAACAGAAGATTGCGAGGTGAATACCTCGCAATCCTCAACAGGTATTATGCGTTGCATATACCTGATTTTCCTCTACTGAAGTCTGTTGAAGTGCTTCGTGAGCTGTTTGGATAATCCTCCGGTCAGTTGCCCAGCAACTGCTTTACGATTGTGGAAATCAGCTTGCCGTCGGCTTTGCCGGCAAGTTGCTTTGTGGCTGTCCCCATTACTTTGCCCATATCCTGCGGGCCGCTCGCGCCGACCGATGCAATGATTTCCTTGAGAACTGCAGTGACCTCCTCTTCGCTCATCTGCTTGGGAAGATACTTCTCCATTACTGCAACCTGTGCAAGTTCTTCCTGTGCAAGTTCCGGGCGGTTCTGGCTGCTGTAGAGTTCAGCCGATTCCTTGCCCTGTTTTACAAGCTTTTGAATCAGTTTAACTGCGGTCGCGTCACTTACTGTGTCACCTGCACCCGGTGCTGTCTTTGCTTCAAGGAGCACTTTCTTTATGTTGCGGAGGGTGTCAAGGGCAACCTTGTCCTTGGCTTTCATAGCCTCCTTTATATCGTTGCTTATAATGTCAAAAAGTTCCATATCAGAATTATTCTTGGGTAAATGCGTTTGTTTCATTCTCTTCATTGCTGCCGGTATCGGCATCCTGTGAAAGCAGGTCGGTGCTGCAGAATATTCCCATCATCTTCTCCAGTTCCTGTGCTGTACGGCGGTATGTAGGCGATGCGTCGAGTGCATTGAGGAACTCTTCGTTGTACATCTCCTCGCCCTTGAATATGTATACCTTGTATTCGGGCTTGTAGAACGCCTCTACCATTTGGTCGAGTTTCTTTTCCTCCTCTCTTCTTCTCTCTTCCTCTTCGCGGTTGATGGTAACCATTTCCTCTTCTTCCTTTACGATGACAGGTTCCATGCCCGGGATATCCTTCATTCCGAATCCTGTTGCGAGTACAGTAACCTTTACTTCGCCCTCTTCGAGGTTGTGGTCCTTGCTCAGTCCCCAGATGAGCTCGATGTTCTCTTCCTTGAACTGTGTCATGAACGCTTCTACCTCGGCCATTTCTTCAACACGTATGGGGTCGTTGGGGTTCTCGTAGATGTTGAAAAGAATTTTCTTCGACTTGTATATGTCGTTGTCGTTGAGCAACGGTGAGTGCATGGCACTCCTGAATGCGCGTGACACGCGCATGTCACCCTTCTCTATGCCGTAACTCATTATGGCAACACCGCCGTCCTTCAGAATCTTCCTTACGTCGCGGAAGTCGAGGTTGATGGTTCCTCGTGCAGTGATAATCTCTGCGATACTCTTTGTGGCAGTGGTAAGCACATCATCTACCATACGGAATCCGTCATTCACGTTCAGTTTCGGGAACATGTCTATAAGACGCTGGTTGTTTATTACAAGCAACGCGTCAACATGTTTGGCAATCCGCATCACACCCTTGAGGGCCTGCTTTATCTTGCCGGTCATCTCGAACTTGAACGGTATTGTAACGATACCGACTGTCAGTATTCCCTTGCTTTTGGCAATTTCGGCCACTACGGGTGCCGCACCGGTACCTGTTCCACCACCCATACCGGCAGTGATGAATGCCATTTTGGTGCCGTCGTCGAACAGCTGTTCTATCTGCTCGCGGCTCTCCTCGGCTGCTCTGCGCGCCACTTCAGGGTCGTTTCCGGCACCAAGTCCCTCCGTTATCAGCTCGCCGAGCTGCAGCTTCTTGGGGATAGGCGAGTTCTGCAAAGCCTGCATATCGGTATTGCATACAGCAAATGATACATTGTGTATGCCCTTGCGGTACATGTTCTGCACTGCGTTGCTGCCACCGCCACCTACACCGATAACCTTTATTATTCTGGGTGCATCGGTTGGTATCGCGAAAGGCAGGCTCTTCTTTACTTGTTCGTTAGTCTCCATACTTCCTTGTATCATTTATCTGTTAGTTCTCGTCGTCGTAATCCTCTTCCTTCTCTTCATCCGTCACATTGTCGATGAAGTTCTTGGTTACCTTGTTAACTTTTCCGAAAAGAGTGTCCCATATTCCAGGAGAGTTCTTCTTCTGTTCCTCCTTAAGCTTCCTTATTCTCTCCTTCTCCTCCTCTTTCTTTTTCCGTTCCTCTTCTTTCTTTAGTCTCTCCTCTTCTTTCTTCCTCTCCTTTTCCTCCTTTTCGAGCTTTTTCTTCTCTTCCTTGGTAAGTTCTTTTTCTGCGGGCTTTTCTTCGGCTACGGTTTCAAGGCTGTTACCGAAGAGGTCATGGCTGAACGGAGTTTCGGGAACTGCCTTGACAATTTCCTCGCAACAGTTCTCCTTGCCCTGCTTAAGCAGCCCATATAGTGCCGTTGTGAATATTCCATGCATGTTCACGCCGCTGTTCCCGACAAGGCTGAAGTGTGGTTCGGGAATAACCTCGGTCCTGAAGTTGGGCAGGAATTCTTCGAGGAGAAGCTCTATGTTCTTCAGTTTGGAACCTCCGCCCGTGAAGATGATATGCCCGATGAGCTCGCCCGATTCCTCTATCTGGTATTTCACATTCTGCAGAATCTCGCTCATTCTGGCATTTATTATATTGTTAACTGTTTCTGTGTCTATAGGCTCTTTCTCCTTGCCCTGCGACTTGTATCCGCGTGTAATCTTTATCTCTTCGGCTTCGTCGAGTGATATCTGTTCGGCACACAGGTCCATTGTGATGTTGTGGCTGCCGAGCGGCAATACGGTGAGCATACGCAGGGCATCATTGTTATATACCGCGATGGTTGTGGTGTCAGCTCCTATGTTAACGAGAGCACAGCCGTTACGGCGTGCATCCTTGCCGAGGAGTATCTCGGCATCCATGCGTGCTGCGCTGAAGCTGTCCTCAATCTTTATATTCGCCTGTGCGAAGCATTCATTGAGCTGTTTGAAATACTGCTCTTTTACGACAATGTTGAGGTAGTTGCCTTCAATAAGTCTTGTCGGTGCTCCTATAGGGTGGTTGTCAACCTTTCCGTCAAGCCTGTATTCCTGGTTGATGACACTTACTCTCTTATATCCTGCCGGGCACTGGAATGTTTCGTCGTTCTCTATGGCTAGGTCGTTGATCGTATCCTGGGTAATCTTTGTATACTCTTCGAATCCCATTGTGACCTTTGAGGGAATCGAGTGTACCGTAAGACCTGCATAAGAGATGTATACTCTCTTTATCTCCACGTTCTCAAGGCTTGCTTCAAGGCTGTTGATAATACAGTTGATGGCCTTGCTTGTTTCGTCGACATTGCGTACAACGCCCTTGGAAATGAATCGGTCCACAGGTGTGCTTGCAGTGGCCAGGATCTTTATCCCGTCATAGGTCTCTATACCTACCGCACCCGAAACCTTGGATGAGCTTAGCTCTATCGCTGCGATGTAATTAGTACTTCCCATATTTTATCTATCTTATTGTCTTTTCGTGCAAATGACTTTTTCATTGAATTCTATGTTCAGTTTGCTGTACTTGTTCCATCCTATGGTATTCATTCCCTTATGGTAGAATGTGTACAGTTTCCGTAGTTTCTCCTCAATGTCCTCCGCTTTTCCCAGTTCTATGATGTGGTCTCCAACGCGGGGGATGATGATTACTTCGCTGTTGCTGCCGAAATGGATTTGCTCAATCTGTGCAGTCCAAAACCTGTTCCCGTGTATAGCGTTCGCAATTTCCTTGAGCTCATTCCTTGCCATGCTGTCACCTACGCAACCCGTCACGACGGGCAGGTACAGGGCTTTCCTGATGTCCTCTATGACATCGCCTTCGCAGTCGATGCAGTATGTCCTGCCGCCCTGCTCGACAACTCTTATGGCCGGTTGTCTGCATGTGATGTCAATGTTTACATATCCTCTTGTGCTAAGGTATACCTGACACTCCCTTATTATGGAAATTTCTGCCAGGCGTCTTTCTATTTTGCTGCAGACAATGCTGTCCATGCACTTTTCCATGGGATCGAGTCCTTCGCTCTCAAGAATCCCGAGAATGCTTTCGCGGCTTATTGCCTCCAGTTCATTGCCTTCAATGTATACAAGCACTCCCTTGCACATGTTCCTGTTCTCCATCATGGGAATGACGATGAATGCGAATACAGCATAGCTCAGGAGAGCGAGTACAATGGTATATTTCAGTATCTTCTTCAGCATTTTCGTTCAGTGAGTATTCTTTTCATTTCCGGTACGTCATTCTCAATGTCTCCTGCTCCCAATGAAACCAATATCTCGATATTCTCCTTCTCCGCTTCCACGACATTGAGCACATCGGCACGGCTGCACATCATTTTCTCCATGCTGTCGGGCAGACAGTCATATATCAGTTTGCTTGTTACACCCGGCATGGGCTTTTCGCGGGCCGGATAGATTTCTACCAATATGACCTTGTCGAACAGCGAAAGACTTTCGGCGAATTCCCTGTAGAAGTCGGCCGTTCGGCTGAACAGGTGAGGCTGGAACAAAACCGTAATCCTCTTTTCGCTGTAAAGGTCCTTTATTGACCTGGCACATGCCCTTACCTCATCGGGGTGGTGTGCATAGTCGCTCAATAGTACGAGGTTCTCCTCTTTTATGTGGAAATCGAATCGTCTGTCGGCTCCGGCAAAGCTTTTCATTCCCGCTTTCATCTCTTCTGCCGTAGCACCGCAAATTTCGGCCATAGCCATTGAGGCGATTCCGTTGTCTATGTTTATGCTTACGGGTACGCCAAGTTCGACATCATCAATCCTTTGCCATGGCGATATATAGTCGAAGAGTATTGTTCCGTTACCTATTCGTATGTTCTCGGCATGGAAGTCTCCGCTTTCACGTCCGTAAGTGAATGTCTGTACGCCCGGTCTTGTGCGGGGGATGACCTCCAGGCCTTCGTGTATCACAAGGAAACCGTCCTCACGTATCTTTTCGGTAAACTGAGCAAAAGCCTCGAGGTAGTTCTCTTTGTTCCCGTAGATGTCGAGATGGTCAGGGTCGGCCGATGTTATTGCCGCGACATATGGTTCCAGATGCAGGAACGAACGGTCATACTCGTCGGCCTCAATGACAACATAGTCACTGTTGTCGGCTAGTATGAGGTTACTTTTATAGTTCTTTGATATTCCACCGAGGAAAGCGTTGCAGTCGACATGGGACTGCTTCATCAGGTGGGCGGTCATTGTAGACGTGGTTGTCTTGCCGTGTGTGCCGGCAGCACATACGCCCAGCTTGTCCTTGGTTATCAGGCCCAGTACCTCAGCCCTTTTCTTTATTGTGAATCCGTTCTTGCGGAACAGTTCCCACTCCTTGTGGTCGGCTGGTATTGCCGGGGTATATATGACAAGTGTCGACAAAGGGTCCTTGCATGCTTCGGGGACCAGTTCTGTATTCTCCTCGAAGTGCAATATGGCTCCTTCCTCAATAAGCCTTGCCGTGAGTTCGCTTGGTGTGCGGTCATATCCGGCAACAATCTTTCCTTGTTTCAGGAAATATCTTACCAGTGCACTCATGCCGATACCTCCTGCCCCCAGAAAATATACAGCCTTTATATCTTTAATCTCCATCATCTCAGTTTCTCCTTTTTCCTGCGTGTCTCTTTCTCGATATATGCGTCGGCAAGCATTATGACTTCATTTGCGATATCTTCAGCGGCATTTGGCTTGCCCATTTTTTCAATATTCTCTTCAAGCGCCTTGATGCATGCATCATCATTTACGGTCTCTATGGCCTTTGCAATAAGCTCTTCCTTGACCTTTGCATCGGCAACATATATCGCGGCGTTTTTTTCTACGAGTGCCATGGCATTCTTTGTCTGGTGGTCCTCCGACACATTCGGTGACGGAACCAGTATCACAGCCTTGCCTATGAGCGCAAATTCCGAGATTGAGCCGGCGCCTGCACGTGAAACGACAAGATTGGCCGCACTCAATGCGTTTGCCATATTTGAAACGAAGTCTGTAATTATAAGGTTCTCCGGTTTTCCTGCCTCTGCAGCCCTTTTCTTCATCTCTTCGAAATAGAGTTTCCCGGTCTGCCATACGAACTGTATGTTCTTGTTCTTTCTTATAAGTTCAATGTTCGCCATCACTCCTTCGTTGATGCTGCGTGCACCGAGGCTTCCGCCTACAATGAGTATACACTTCCTATCTTCGTCAAGGTTCATGGACTTCATTGCCTCCTTGCGGTTGGCCCGCATGTCAAGTAGGCTCTTGCGTACCGGGTTTCCGGTCAGCTTTATCTTCTCGTGCGGGAAGAAACGCTCCATGCCGTCATAAGCAACACATATCATCTTTGCCTTTCGGGACAGAATCTTGTTTGTGACACCCGCGTATGAGTTCTGTTCCTGAATGAGTGTAGGAATATTCATGCCGGCAGCCATCTTCAATGTAGGTCCGCTGGCATATCCTCCGACGCCCACTGCAACCTGGGGCTCGAACTCCTTTATTATCTTTTTTGCCATGCGCTGGCTCTTCAGGATAAGCCATAGCACCTTGATGTTCTTCAGCAAGTTCTTGCGGTCGAAGCCTGCTATGGGTAGGCCAACGATGTCGTATCCGGCATCCGGCACTCTCTGCATCTCCATCCTGTTGTCGGCCCCGACAAACAGAATCTTAGCTTCGGGGTGTTTGCTGCGTATGGCATCCGCTATGGACAATGCGGGGAATATGTGTCCCCCTGTACCTCCTCCACTTATAATTATCCTATACTCCTTTTTCATGGTATCAGATGTTTTCAGTTGTTACATTATGTACGTTCCCGTCTCCATTAGCATCTTTAGCTATGGCAAGGCTTGTCCTGCGGGCATATCGGCTGATACATAGTATCATTCCTATATACAGACAGTTAATGAGTACCGATGTTCCTCCAAGGCTCATCAGTGGCAACGGCTGTCCTGTCACGAAACTTCCTACCGATATGAACATATGCAGCAGAGCTTGCATGGTTATTATCATTCCTACACCCATAATAAGATATGCAGGGTATGGCTCATCACATTTTCTGGCAATCTTTCCGCATCGGTAGAGAATCGTCAAGTACAGCATGAGGACAAGGAATCCTCCGGCAAGTCCCAGTTCTTCTATTATGATGGCATATATGAAGTCGGAATATGCATGGGTAAGGTCCTTGCGGTGTACTGAGTTGCCCGGTCCACAGCCTATTATGTTGCTCGATGAAACTGCGAAATTCGCATGCGTCCTTTGTCTGTTCCTGTCTGTGATTTCATATTGTTCTGGCGGTACCGGCTCACTGAAAGCCTCCTTTATGCGGTTTTTCCATGTGACCACCTTGCTACCTATGCTGTACTTTGCGGCACTGTCCGGTGTCATCATTATGGCAGTGATTCCTATTGTGCATGTGACCAGTGCCGCTCCCAATATCGTCAATAGTTGTTTGCCTGGCAATCGGCCTATGAACATCATGAAGTATATTGTAAGCAACAGAATGGCCGCCGTAGAGAGGTTCTCCTTGAGTATGAGGGCAACCGGCAGTATGCTGTACAGGATTATGCGTTTCAGGGCGAAACGGTCCGTACCCTCTTCCTCCTGATGTTGTGTCATTATGAGTGCGGTAATCATTACCAGTCCCATCTTCGCCAGTTCCATGGGCTGGAATGTTATTCCCATTATTTTTATCCATCGCGCACTGTCATTGATCTTCGAGTCGGAGTCGAACTGTGCCCATATGAGACCGGCCACACCAATCCAGTAAATTATATGGGTTAGTTTCCTTATCCATGATACCTTCATGTTGTGCATTACCCAAACCACGAACATTCCTGCTCCCAGAAATGTAGTGTGCTTTATTATTGGCAACCAGTAGCTGCCCTGCTTGTACCCCTCACGGGCGGTGGCGCTGAAGACTTCGACCCATGAAATGGCGCATATTATGAAGAAGACAGCCCAAATAATCTTGTCTCCCTTGAAAAGCATTCTCTTTATCTGATCCCCTCCCATATCCGTACATCATTATAGTTTACATACATGCTTCTTGAACAGTCTTCCTCTCTCCTCATAGCTATTGAACAGGTCAAAGCTTGCGCAGCACGGGCTCAAGAGTACGGTCTCTCCGCTCTTTGCCATCCTGTATGCCTGTTCCACGCATTCCTGTATGGAGTGGGTGTCGGCTATGGGCAGCCCGAAACCGCCGAAGAACTCCATCAGCTTGCTGTTGTCTGCTCCCATGAATATGAGACCGCTGCATTTTTCCTTTACAAGGTCGGCTATTTCGCTGTAGTCATTCCCCTTGTCCTTACCGCCGAGTATAAGTATAGTTTTTGTCTTCATGCTCTGCAGTGCATACCAACAACTGTTTACGTTTGTTGCTTTGGAGTCATTTATATATTCCACACCATTGACCTTTGCAACCTTTTCGAGCCTGTGTTCCACGCCGGCAAATGTTTTGAGTGCCTCGCGTATGGTTTCCTTGCGTATTCCAGCCACATTGGCCGATATGCCGGCAGCCATGGAGTTGTAGAGGTTGTGTTTCCCTGTCAATGAAAGTTCCTCCAGTTCCATGTTGAACGGTACCGGTTCCGTGAATACGACCATCTCATTGTCTGTATATGCGGCGGCTCCCTGGTGCTTTTCTTCGGCGAATGGGTATAGCTTTCCGTGCTTGTACCTTGACAGTTCTCTCTTTATTATGGGATCGTCATTCCAGTATATGAATGCATCTTCCGGCTCCTGGTTCTGCAGAATACGGAACTTTGCATCGACATAGTTCTGCATCTTGTAGCCGTAGCGGTCAAGATGGTCCGGTGTTATGTTCATCAGTACTGCAACGTTGGCACGGAATTCATACATGTTGTCGAGCTGGAAACTGCTCAGCTCCACAATGTAGTAATCCTTGTCCCCCTCGGCTACCTGCAGTGCAAGGCTGCGGCCAATATTGCCTGCAAGGCCTACGTTAAGCCCCGCTTCGCGGAATATGTGGTAGATGAGCGAGGTGGTCGTGGTCTTTCCATTGCTTCCTGTTATGCACACCATCTTCGCGTTGGTGTAACGTCCGGCGAATTCAATCTCCGATATTATGGGTATCCCGGCATCCTTTATCTTTACGACAATGGGTGCTTCATCGGGAATTCCCGGGCTCTTGATTACCTCTCCGGCATTCAGTATGAGTTCCTCGGTATGCTTTTTCTCCTCCCAACCTATTCCATGGCTGTCAAGCAGCTCCTTGTATTTGTCGGCGATGCCTCCGAAGTCTGATACAAAGATGTCGAATCCCAATTTCTTTGCCAGTACGGCAGCTCCGCTTCCGCTTTCACCTGCTCCCAGAACAACTATCCTCTTCTCCATTATCTTATCTTTAGTGTCATCAGGGTTATGGCAGCCATTATGATTGTCACAATCCAGAAACGTATTGTTACCTTCGATTCGTGCAAGGGCTTTTCTGGGCCCTTGAATATGTATGTACACTCCTTGTCGAGCTTCTCATCCTCCACGTTGTAGTGGTGGTGCAATGGGGTACGCCTGAATATCCTTTGCTTTACGCCTTTTTTCTTGCCGCGCTTGAAGTAGGCTACCTGCAATATCACTGACATATTCTCGGCAACGAATATGCCGCAGAGCAGTACCAACAGAATCTCCTTGTGTAGAAGGATGGCTATCACTCCAATTATGCCTCCAATGGTCAGGCTGCCGGTATCTCCCATGAAAACTTGTGCCGGGAACGAGTTGTACCAAAGGAAGCCCACGAGAGCGCCTATGAATGCGAATGTGAATATCACGACCTCCTCTCCTCCGGGCAGGAACATTATATTAAGGTATTCGGCCCAATTGACGTGGCTCGACACGTACGCAAGCACTGCCAGTGCCACGCCTATTATGGCGGCGTTTCCGGCAAGCATGCCGTCCATTCCGTCGTTCAAATTCGCTCCGTTCGACACGGCCGTGACGACGATTATGGTTACGATGACGAATAGAATCCATCCTGCCACGTCCTTGTATTCACCGCAGAAGGACATTACCTCGCTATAGTCGAGGTTGTGGCTCTTTATGAATGGTATGGTTGTCTTGGTAAGTTTCTCGGGATTGGAGCGATGGTATACCTCTTCGGTATTGTTGCTCTTTTCTATAGTAACGTTCTCACGCATTACAGCCTGCGGGCTCAGGTACAGAGCGAGACCGATGATAAGACCCAGTCCCACCTGTGCAATAATCTTTATCTTTCCCGGTATGCCGTCCTTGTTCTTCCTGAATGTCTTTATATAGTCATCGGCAAATCCTAATATTCCGAGCCATACGGTTGTCACCATAAGCAGAATCATGTACAGGTTGTCGAGCCTGCCTACCAACAGACACGGGACAAGTATGGCAATTATTATTATTATGCCTCCCATTGTGGGTACTCCGGCCTTAAGGTTGTTCTTGTCAAATTCCCGCAGTGTCTCGGTAATCTGTTTTTTTCTGAAGTATTTTATCAGGCCGCTGCCGAACCAAGTAGAAACGATAAGGGCTATGACTATTGCAAGCAGTGACCTGAAGGATATGTATCCCATCAGTCTTGCGCCGGGAAACCCCGATTCTTTCAAAAGGTCAAAAAGGTAGTATAGCATGGTGTCTCCTTATAGGTTAAAAATCTCCTTTAAAACTTCTTTGTCATCAAAATGGTGCTTCACACCATTTATTTCCTGATAATTCTCATGTCCTTTGCCGGCAACAACTATGACATCGCCCTTCTGGGCAAGTGCGCAAGCTGTCCTTATTGCCTCCTTGCGGTCTATAATTGACAATGTCTTCTTTTTCTGTTCTTCGTCCAGCCCTGCAAGCATGTCGTTTATTATCTCCTGAGGCTCTTCGTTGCGCGGGTTGTCCGATGTTAATATTACCCTGCTGCTGCTCTTTACGGCTTCTACTGCCATCATGGGACGTTTGCCCTTGTCCCTGTTGCCGCCGGCACCTACAACGGTTATGATGTTACCGCTTCCGCGCAGGACTTCGTTCACTGTGCCAAGCACGTTCTTTATGGCATCGGGTGTATGTGCGTAGTCAACGATTGCCGAAACCCCATCATTGGACTGGATTGTCTCGAAACGTCCCGATACGGGTTTCAGGGTGCTCAGCACGCATAAAACCTCTTCTGGCTCCTTTCCCAACTCAACGGCTGCACCGTAAATGGCAAGCAGGTTGCTTACATTGAAACGCCCGGTAAGCATTGTTGTGAATTCCATCCTATTGAACTCAAGAAGCATGCCGTCGAGGTGTGTCTCGACAATGCGCCCTTTGTAATCTCCGAGTGTGCGGGCCGAGTACGTCTTTACGTCACCGCGGCAGTTCTGTGTCATTACGGGGCCGTTCTTGTCATCGAGATTGGTAATGGCAAAGGCGTACCGTGGCAGGTTGTCAAAGAAACTCTTCTTTGCCTTGAGGTAGTTCTCCATATTCTCGTGGAAATCCATGTGGTCGCGTGTGAGGTTCGTGAATATTCCTCCTGTAAACTCAAGTCCGCCTACACGCTCCTGTGCCAACGAGTGTGAGCTTACCTCCATGAATGCGTATTCGCACCCTTCATCGACCATCTTTGCAAGCAGTCTGTTCAGCGATACTGCATCGGGCGTGGTATGTGTCGAGGGGTAGGCTATGCCGTTTATATAGTTGCATACTGTCGATAGTAGGCCGCATTTGTGTCCCATCCGCATGAATAGCTCGTAAAGGAGTGTCGCTACGGTTGTCTTGCCGTTTGTACCAGTAACGCCTACTAGCTTGAGCCTTTGTGACGGTTTCCCGTAGAATGTGGTTGCCAGCTGGCCGGTTACGGACTGTGCGTCATTCACATTTATGTATGCAATGTCGGGGTTCTGCTTCTCCGGCATATTCTCGCAGACAATAGCTACGGCTCCTTTTTCTTCGGCCGAAGCAATGTATGCATGTCCGTCGGTCTGTGTGCCCTTTACGGCAATGAATATGTCTCCCTTCTGCACCAAGCGGGAGTCGATGCTGATTCCTGTTATCTCCGGTTCATTCTTGGGGAGTACAAGACGATTGTAATGTATGTCTCTGAGAAGTTCACTTAGTATCATGTTGCAGTTCTTGTCTTTTATACTTTAATTGAATATTATAGTGCAAGGACAAGCCTTGCAGTTTCTCCTTTTTTTGCTTTTGTTCCCGGAGCAATGCTTTGGGATACAACTCTCCCGTATCCTTCGAATTGCACCTCTATTCCACGTTCCTGCATAAGGAAAAGCGCATCTTTCGCTCCCATACCGGTTACGTCAGGGACGATTTCTATGTCGAATTCTTCTTTGAAAAGCCTGATGTTCCCGGCCTCATCGTTGACAATCTTTCCCCAGGAATGTTCCCCGTCAATGTATTCGGGCCTTCCGTTTGTCTTTATGCCTAATTCTCCGAGTACAAGGTCGGCTTCTTTTATGTTTCCGCTCATTACATACGGGTGGTATGCATTGGTTGTGTCTATTGCGGCTTCAACAGGTATGTTCAACTGTTTAGCCATTACCTTTTCTGCTATTTCCTTGAAAGCCAGTGCCGATGAACTGCCACCTCCAAGCTTCCTTCTCTTCTCTTCGGGACGCGTGTCCTGTTTCTTGTCGTACAGCATCTGTACCAGCAGGGTGTATTGAGGGTCATCTGCGGGGAAAAAGCCGCAGAAGCTCATCATCTTCTCACTGTCGTCGTACCGTCCGGTTATGGAGTTGGGGATATTTGCTGTTCCTGTCTTGCCGGCTACAAGCATCATCTCCGATTTGGCTCTTTTGCCTGTACCATCCTTGCCATTCACCACCTCCACAAGCAGGCTTGAAACATCATCGGCTGTCTTTTTTGAGATGAGTTGCTCGTTCAGGACCTTAGTGGGGAATTCCTCCACAATCATGCCTTCATTGAGCACTGCTTTTACCAAGCGGGGCTGCATCTGCTTTCCGCCGTTTGCAATGGTGTTGTAGAAAGACAGTATGCTTATGCCTGTCATGCCTACTGCATATCCGTATGACATCGAGTTAAGGCTAAGTGCATTCCATGATTTGGTACCGGGAAGTGTCAGGTACGATGTCGCCTCGCTTTCAAGCAGATTGTAGTTGTTTGTGAGCCCGAATCGTATAAGTGTATTTGTGTACTCTTCCGGGTTTTTCGCGTATGCCTTCCTAATATATTGGACCATGCTTATGTTGGACGAGTACTTCAGAGCCTCGGCCATGCTGTATTTGCCGGTACCGTTGTCGCGGTACATTTCGTCGGTTACGTTCTTGCCATTGAAGTTGTGTACCCTTGAGCTGTAGGCATATACTGAATCGCGTGTAGTCAGTTTGCCGTCCTCAAGTGCTGCGGTGAGCGCGACAGTCTTGAATATTGAGCCAGGCTCCATCAGCCTGCACAGCGCATGGTTGGCTGTAGGGTTGTTGGGGATGTTGTCTGTTGTCTCGTAATAGTATCCGTTACTCAAGCGTGTCAGGTTCACGATGGCCTTTATGTCTCCGGTTCTAGTCTCCATCAGTATGGCCCAGCCTGCAGGCAGGTGGTGCTCGGTCAGTACCTTCTTTACAGCATTCTCACAAATATCCAGCATGTCGGAGTTGATGGTGGTCTGTATGTCCATGCCGTTCTGAGGCGGGACTATAATCCTCTTTATGTTCTTTCCTCCGACCTTTTCGATGCGCTTTACGCCAGGTACACCGCACAAGTATCTGTCATATTTCTTTTCAAGGCCATTCTTGTCTTCGAATGGCTTGCCATTCTTTTCGCTCTTGCGTACCACACCGAAAGTGCTTGTACCTATGTCGTTGAAGATGTTCTTGCGTTCAATCTCTTCGTCTACTATAAGACCGTTGTATTTTCGGCCTTCTTTCATTATTGGCAGTTTCTCTATCCTGCGGTACTGGGTATATGATATCTTTCGGTTGTAGAGCCAGTGGTATCTTTTCTTGTTGCGGAATCCGTATCCAAGGTCTCTCTTGAAATCAGCAGCTGATTTGTTTGGGAAGATTTCGTTGAGGCCAATGCTTAGTTCGTCGAGGCATGTCTCCCATAGGGAGTCCCTTTTGTGGCGTGTCTCGTCCTCGTCTTTCTGGTCGTTGTCGTTTTTGTATACGTAGTCTATATGTATCCTGTACTGCGGCAGTGTGCTTACCAGCAGTTCTCCGTTGTCGCTGAGTATGTTTCCTCGTTTTGGCGGCTCTGGCGACTCCTTTCCGATGTTGTTCTCCTTTATGGTATTCCAGTATCCTCTCATGAATGTCATTTTTGAAAAGGCACACCACATGATGACTATACCCCACATGGCGAAGAAGAATATCACCAGCAGGTTGAAACGGAATATCACATTTGGTTTGAACTTGAACATCACTTGTCTGTTTTCTTTGTTTCTTTTTCTATTCTGTATATCGGCTTTGTCGAAACTTCGAGCTCGCTCTCCTTTTCATAGAGTAGCTTTTCTATCTCAGTCTGTCGGCTCTTGTAAGAAAATTCACTTCTCATGGTAAGGAGATTGTTTCTCATCTCGTCCCTTTTCTTTATGAGGCGGTCAATTCTGAGAACTTCCTGTTCATATTCATAATGGTTGCTCACATAGATGAATGCATACACGACTATAAGTGCCAGAAGCATCGCGTTGCTAGTTATGATGTCGCTTATGAAGATGCGGCCGCCCATAATGTAGTTTATTATGCTGCCCTTTTTCTTCTTTTTCTTCTTTTTTATTTCGTCGCTCATGGCTACTGTTTTTTTAATGCTATACGTAGTTTCGCGCTTCTTGAACGTGGATTCCTTTCCATCTCTTCATCGGTCGGGGCAATAACCTTCTTCATTTCGAAAGGTGAAATCACGCGGCCGAAGAAGTCCTGTTCAACCTTTCCCTCGAAATTGCCGCTCTTCATGAAATTCTTTACTATGCGGTCTTCAATAGAGTGGTAGGTGATTACTACCAGACGGCCTCCTGGCTTAAGCAGGTCCTTTGCGCCCTGAAGCATCTCCTGCAATGCCTCTATCTCTTTGTTTATCTCAATCCTCAATGCCTGGAACACCTTTGCCATCTCTTTCTTCTCGCGTTGCGGCGGGCAGAACGGCTTGGCTATCTCAATGAGCTCGTTAACTCTCTTGATTGGCTTCTCCTCTCTAACCTTGACTATTCTTGCTGCCAGTTTACGTGCGCAGTTAAGTTCTCCGTAGAACTTGAATATCCTTGCCAGTTCCTCTTCTGTTGCATTGTTGAGCAGGTCGGCAGCAGTCTGTCCGCCACGCTTGTTCATGCGCATGTCAAGGTCTGCGTCGAAACGGAACGAGAATCCGCGTGTCTCATCATCGAAATGGTGCCCCGATACTCCCAGGTCAGCGAGTATGGCATCGACCTCCGTGGCGTTGTGGTATCGCATGAAGTTGTATATAAACCTGAAGTTGCCCCGCACGAACGTGAAACGTCCGTCATCGGGAGCATTCTTCTCGGCATCGGCATCCTGGTCGAAGCTGTACAGGTGTCCCTCTTTTCCCAGGCGGCCCAGAATTTCCCTGGAGTGTCCGCCGCCGCCGAATGTGACGTCAATGCAGGTACTGTCTGCTGTAATCTCCATTCCGTCAACGCTCTCCTTGAGCAGTACCGGGGTGTGGTAAACATTGGGGTTATTCATTTTTCTCTCCTTTCTCTGTGGTCATTACCTTTTCCAATTCACGACCAAAGTCGGCCGGGTTCATGAATGGTTTGTCAAGTTTTTCCTTTGCCCAAATTTCAATGGTGTCGTCCATGCCAATGAAACGCACCTCCTGAATAATGCCGGCCATGGTCATATATCGCTTTGGCAACAGTATACGGCCGTTGCTGTCAATGGTCAACTCTTCTACATCGGCCACAAACTGGCGGAATATCATCTGGTGTGCAGCGTTCCAGCGGTCGAGACGACTGCGTAGCAGGTCGAGCTGTTCATTCCAGCTCTTTTCGGGGTAAAGCACTAGGCAATCCTGGTACACGTCCTTGCGCAGCATCACTTTCTCGCACCCGGCCTCCTGCAGAATGCGGCGGAAGCATGCGGGCAGGAAAACTCTACCTTTGCTGTCGCTCTTTGCCTCTATGTTACCAATGAAACGCATACATTTAACCTAATATAGAAAATTCGTTTCAAAATTACACAATTCCCCACAATTCCCCACAAATTTCAAAAGAAAAATAGAATAAAGTTTTCAACAGTCTGTTAAGAACGCCTATATTCTGTTTTCTTAAGCTTTATTGTGTTGATGCATAATCAATTGGTTGTACCTGCTAATAATTGCCCTTGCAGTGGGGCGGGAGTACGTTTTTATACTGATGCTGTTGCATTCATTGGCCGAAAGAGTTACTTTTGTGCCAAATAAAAAACAGAAACCATGTCACGATTCCATGCAGCATTTATAGCTTTTATGCTTCTTCCTCTTGCACTATTCTCTCAAAAACATATTGAGCGCGGGTACCGTACAATTCTATCATCCGATGCGCGTGTTTTTGTTGAAACGCTAGCATCCGACTCACTGCAAGGGCGCAGTGCCGGCGAGGAGGGCGGCCGCATGGCAGCCGGATATATTATATCGCTGCTCATGGAGTGGGGTATAAGCCCTCTTGATAGCGACGGGTACATACAGCCCTTTGTTGTAGAGGATTGTGAGATGAATAATGTTCTTGCTGTAATTCACGGCAAGAGTGATGAGTATGTGGTTGTGGGCGCACACTACGACCATGTGGGCATAGGTATGGCGGTTGATGGCGACAGTTGCTACAATGGAGCCGATGACAATGCTTCGGGAGTATCGGCCGTGTTGCAGATTGCGCGTGCTGTAAAAAAGATGCGCCGCATACCCAGGCGCGGCATAATATTCGCCTTTTGGGATGGTGAGGAGAAGGGCTTGCTTGGCTCGCGTCATTTTGTCGAGAATTGTGCCTTTTTATCGCATGTTTCGGCCTATATGAACTTTGATATGATTGGCCGTGGCCCGATAGACAACCCCAAGCATCTCACCTATTTTTACACAGCTTCGTATCCTCTCTTCGGGGATTGGCTAAAAGAGGATATGGCGGTGCGTGGTTTCTCTTTTATCCCCGACTATCGTGCGTGGGACAACCCCACCGGTGGCAGTGACAATGCTTATTTCGCTAAAAATGGAATACCCATTGTGTGGTATCACACCGAGGGGCATCCCGACTATCATCGCCCGTCGGACACGGCCGAGAAAATTGATTATGAAAAGATGAACGACATCACCCGTGCTGCCTTTTTGTGTACCTGGCGGCTTGCAAATGAGAAGTATTGACACTAAAAAAGGAGTTGCGCGCAACTCCTTTTTTAGTGTATTGTTTTGCTTACGCCTTTTTAGGCAGGAATTTGTTGAGCAGCACGCAGCCGGCTATTGCAGATAGGGCAGATCCGCACAGAATACCAAGCTTGGCTTCATTGAGCAGGTTACCGGCTTCGTTGCCGAGCGACGCATATGAAAGGTCTGCGATAAAAATCGACACCGTGAGTCCAATGCCACATAGCATGCATACAGCAGCAAATGACTTCCAGTCACTTCCCTGCGGCAGCTGCACTATCTTGCATCTTATGGCAATCCATGAGAATGTGAACACTCCCACGAACTTGCCTATCAGCAATCCGCAAATTACTGAAAGTCCAACTCCTCCTGTTATGCAGGCTGCGTCCATGGCTGAAATGTCTATACCCACGTTGGCAAATGCAAAAAGAGGTATTACTATGTAACCTATTATTTTGTGCAGGTTGTCTTCAAGGTCCTGAAGCGGGCTTATGAGTTTGTCTGCGGCTGACTCTATGCTCTTGAGTATGTGTACCTCGTCGTTGCTAAGTATTACTGTGTGGTGCTTGCCGTCGGGCTTTGTTACGGGGAACGTTTTGATGTTCTCGCGTATTCGCTCTATGTAGTAAGGTGACCCTTTGTGCAGTGACGCCGGTATGCAGAACGCGACAACGACACCGGCTATCGTGGCATGTATGCCTGAATTAAGCATGGCATACCATAGTACAAGTCCGGTGGCAAGGTAGAATGATTTCTTCATCACTCTCCTGTAGTTGCCGAATGTCAGCATTAAAGTGCATGCCGCAGCTATCAAGAGGTATTCTGTGTCTATGCTCGTCGAGTAGAATAGCGCAATTACAATAATGCCTCCAAGGTCATCGGCAACGGCAAGTGCAGCAAGGAAAATCTTAAGTCCTGCCGGAACCCTATTGCCGAACAGTGACAACACGCCCAGTGAGAAGGCTATGTCTGTAGCCATTGGAATTGCAACTCCGCGCATCATCTCCGCATCGTTGGGGCATACGAGCCAGAACACCAGTACCGGCACGAGCATTCCGCCGCATGCTCCTATTATGGGTAGCATTGCTTTCTGGCGTGAAGAAAGCTCCCCTACGAGTATCTCGCGCTTGATTTCAAGGCCAACGGACAGGAAGAACAGAGCCATCAGGAAATCGTTTATTACCTGCATCAGTGTCAGCGGGTGTCCGCCATGGCTGAACAGATTGAAACCTCCTGCCGACAGCTGTACCTCGCTGTCCCATATCGCAAAGTAATGTTCCTTTATGGGTGAGTTTGCAAGTATAAGCGCCAATATGGCAAAGACGATGAGTACGCAACTGTCATTCACGTACCTCTTTATCATGCTTTTCAAGCTATAGTTCATTGTAATATCCTCCTTATTTTGTATAGAGCGTGCAAAATTACTCCTTTTATCAGCGCATGACAACGCTGCGCTATCGTAAAAACCGAATGTTGCAATCGATTTTTTCAATGACAGACCAGAAGGGCTCGGTGCCGAAATGCACCGAGCCCTTCTGGTCAAGTGTGTTAGCGATTTGCTGTTACTCCTCGGGTGTGAACATTGGGTCCCAAGCTGGGAGTTTTGTCGGCTTCTCTTTAAGAACCTTCATGACATTCTCAGGAACGTACTTCCTGTCGACTACAAGGCGGAACATGTATTCGTCAAACCATTTGTCGGTCATTATGAGCGTACCCTGGAAGCCGGAATTTGCACCCCAGCTGTTCTCTACTTGCCATTTCTTAGGGTTGCCATCCTTGTCGAGGTCTACGGCCTTGAGTGTCATGGCATGTGATGAACCGCTGTCGAATGTCATTACTCTCTCTCGCTTGTCCATGCCGAACTCTATTCCGAACAGTTCTCCGTAGCGGTAGTTGTTGAGGTCGAGTGTGCCTCGCTTTGAGTCGAGGAATTTACCCACATCACATGAGAAATACATCATTGTGCTGTCCTTTATCGAAGCTATTGCCATTTTCTTTATCTCGTCGAGCGGCAGGTTTATGTACAGCCAGTTGTGTCCATCGTAAAGATGACGGTCATACTCAATCTCATAGCTTTTCCAGTAGGGACGTGTGGGGTCGTTCATGAGCATCACATAGTCGTCCTGCAGGTTTATGTTGAGGTATTTCTCATAGAATCTTCTTGGTGTGTACTTCTGCGGTTCCTCGCGGTACTTGCCGTTGGCATCCTTGGGAGCCCACTCGAACTCTGTAGGCGGCACACCGTATACCTGTGCAAGCATTTTGTATACAATCTTGAGTTGCTCCTTCTTCATCTCCATGAGTTTGCTTTCCTTTGCACCCTTCTCGTGAGCCTCGCGCAGGTCAAGGCCGAATTCGCGCAGTTTTGTGGTAAGTTGTGCCGAGAAAGCCCCAGTGTTCTCACTGGTATAGCTCTCCTTCATTACACCCTTCGGCACGATGCCGTACTTCGCTATGAGGTCGGCAACGCCAGTGAATGTTCCGCCGTCGCTGAGCGGGTGTTTGAAAAGCCATTCTACGGTGCGGTCGTCGTAAGGCAGCTTGCGTGTGTCAATGACTCCCTGCAGGAACAGGTTCGATTTCTCCAACTGGTCGAAGAAGAAGTTATATACTTGTGAGAATTCGAGCGAACTGAGCTTCTCGCTTGCGATCATCTTGGCGCGGAGCACGTTCATGCCGGTGAATAGCCAGCATCGTCCCGACGATTTCTGGTCCGTAATGCCCTTTGACGGTACGCTGTGGCTGAAGTATGTGTCCAGCTCGTTCAGATTCTCCTGGTTCAGTGCAAGTTCCTTTATCGATTTTGAAAGCATGATGTTCTGGAGTGCCTTCTCGGTCGTGTTCGGCTTGTAGCTGTCACTCAGTTCCTTCAGCATGGCAGCATCTATGCCGCCGTTGTTCTGTGCTAATGCTCCTGTCGAGAGCAAGGCCGCCGCAATGCAGCCCAACAATCTTGTCTTGTTCATTATCTTATTTTGTTTTTTGTTTCCTGTTTTGCGAAGATAGAAAATAATACTTTAAAAATCAAGGGACTGCTATCATGTGATGTTCGATTTCACCGATGAAGGCAAGTGCTGTCTCCACATTCTGTATGTTTTCAACAGTTATTATGCAGCGTCCGTCGCCCTCGCGTACACGGCAGTTGAACTGGCTGGTAGGAATGTAGCCCATTATGCGGCCAAACGTCTCGCTTGTATAGTAACGCTCATTCCGGGTATCGACGAGGAACATATTCATCCTGCCGCCCTTCAGGTATATCTTCTCCACACCCATCCGCTGTGCCTTGCGGCGCAACGTGACCATGCGTATGAGCTCTTCGCCCTCGGGCGGTATCTTTCCGAACCGGTCCCTCATCCTTGAACGGAACGCCTCTATATCGCGTTCCTCTGTTATTGAATCCAGTTCGCGGTAGAGCAGTATCCTTTCGTTGCTGTCGGGGACATACAGTGCCGGGAACAGCAGTTCCAGGTCGCTCTCGACGAAGCATTCCTTGACATACCGTTCGGTGTCGTTGCTGTTCTCCTCTTCGGGTGTGAGTATGTCGCTGAACTCCTCGTCTTTCAGCTCCCGGACAGCCTCGGCAAGGATTTTCTGGTATGTCTCGTAACCCAGGTCGGCTATGAATCCGCTCTGTTCGGCACCCAGCAGATTGCCGGCACCGCGTATGTCGAGATCCTGCATGGCAATGTGCATTCCGCTGCCCAGTTCGCTGAAACTTTCTATGGCCTCGAGACGGCGGCGGGCATCGGTGCTCAGGCTCTCGCGCGGTGGGGTGAGCATGTAGCAGAATGCCTTGCGCTTGCCGCGTCCCACGCGTCCTCGCATCTGGTGCAGGTCGCTCAGGCCGAAGTTCTGCGCCTGGTTTATTATTATGGTATTCACGTTGGGTATATCAATGCCGTTCTCAACAATCGATGTGGCAATGAGCACGTCGTAATCGTGGTTTATGAACTCGTAGAGAGTCTTCTCGAGTACGGCAGGCTCCATCTGTCCGTGTCCGATGCACACGCGTGCATCGGGTATGTGCCGTCTGATGAGGTGCGCGAGTTCATCCATGCCCGATATGCGGTTGGTTATGAAGAATACCTGTCCGTTGCGGCTAAGCTCGAAGTTTACGGCTTCCTTTATGACATCGGCTTCGAAGGTCTGTATCTCGGTGTGTATGGGGTAGCGGTTCGGCGGCGGAGTCTGTATCATGGAGAGGTCGCGCGCTCCCATTATCGAGAACTGCAGAGTGCGCGGGATGGGAGTGGCTGTCATTGTAAGCGTGTCCACATTCACCTTGAACTGGCGCAGCTTTTCCTTGACGGCTACACCGAATTTCTGCTCCTCGTCAATAATGAGCAGTCCAAGGTCCTTGAACTTCACCTCCTTGCCGGTTAGCTTGTGTGTGCCTATGACAATGTCTACCTTGCCTTCCTTTATATCCTCGAGAATCTTCTTTGTCGTGGCTGTGCTGCGCGCCCTGCTAAGATATTCTATGGTGCACGGAAAATCTTTCAACCGCTCCTTGAACGTGAGATAATGTTGGTAGGCAAGCACTGTCGTGGGTACGAGCACTGCGACCTGTTTTCCGTCGGTCGCGGCCTTGAATGCCGCACGTATGGCAACTTCGGTCTTGCCGAATCCCACGTCACCGCATATGAGACGGTCCATAGGACGCTTCCGCTCCATGTCACGTTTCACCTCGTTGGTGGCCTTGAACTGGTCCGGGGTGTCTTCGTAGATGAAGCTTGCCTCCAGTTCGTTCTGCAGGTAGCTGTCGGGCGAAAATGCGAATCCCTCCTCCTTGTTGCGCTGTGAGTAGAGTTTTATAAGGTCACGGGCAATGTCCTTTATCTTCTTCTTCGTGCGCTCCTTCATGCGCTCCCATGCACCGGTACCGAGTTTGTTTATGGTGGGCGGCTCGCCCTCTTTGCCGCGATACTTCGATATCTTGTGCAGGTTGTGTATCGACACGAATACGACGTCTTCGTTCCGGTATATAAGCTTTATTGCCTCCTGCGTGGCGTTGCCGTTGGGTATGCGCACAAGACCTCCGAACTTGCCCACTCCGTGGTCGATGTGTACTATGTAGTCCCCGATGCCGAACTCTTTGAGTTCCTTTATGGTAAGTGCCACTTTGCCGCTACGGGCGCGCTCGCTGCGGAGCCTGTAGTTGTGGAAACGTCCGAACAACTGGTGGTCGGTGAAGAATGCGGTCTTCAGTGTATTGTCGCAGAATCCGTCATGTATTGTGCGATCTATTGGTGTGAATGCTATGTTGTCGCCCCTCTCCCTGAAAATTGCCTTCAGACGGTCGGCCTGGTGAAGGTCGTCAGTGAGCAGCATCAGCCTGTAACCATTTGCTATGTAATCCGAGAAATTGCGGCTTACAAGGTCAAAATCCTTGTGGAATAGCGGTTGCGGCGATGTGTCAAACTTTACTTTCGTTGCCGTGCTTCCGGCATGTGTGCGCAGTTCCCAGTGTCTGACGCTTCCTGCGAACTCCTCAAACTCACCGGCATTGACAAGTTCTGGCATTTCGGGTAGTTCATTGTCTGATAGCCTTGCCTGCAGGGTAAACCCTTCCTTATGAAGTTTCTCTATGCTTCCCTTGACGAATTCAAAGTCCTTCGTCACGAGTATGGCACTTTTTGGCAGGAACGAGGTTATGGGCACAGCCTCCTTCCCTGTGACTTTCGGTACTATTGTTGCCTCGTCGGCACGTTCCTTCGACAGCTGGCTCTCGACTTCAAATGTCCTTATGCTCTCTACTTCGTCACCGAAAAAGTCTATGCGGTAAGGATATTCCGATGAAAAGGAGAAAATATCGATGATGCTACCCCTTACGGCGAACTCTCCAGGCTCATATACGTATGTGACTTCCTTGAACCCGAGGCCGGCGAGTTTTTTCTCTACTTCATCGCGGCCAATGCTGTCACCTACGGCGATCGATACGGTCTTTTCTTCAAGGTCGTCCTGTGATGCTACTTTCTCGGCAATGGCATCGGGGTGAGTGACTATGACAAGTCCTTCCTTCCGTTTGCGGTTTATGAGCCGGCTCATGACTTCAGTGCGCAAAATGCGGTTGGCGTCGTCTTCCTGCCCATATTTCAAAGCTCTGCGGAACGATGACGGAAAAAATAGTATATTGCTGTCCCCTGTTACCTGCATCATGTCATGGTAAAAGTATCCGGCCTCCTCGGCGTCGTTCATCACCACGAAGAATGTCTGTCCTGGGGCCCTCTCTCTCAGCCCGCACAGGACCATAGCTGCGCTGCTGCCCAATAATCCCTCGAGGAGAACTTTTTTTCTGCTCCCCTCTTCCCTTAACTGCATCAGGGCATCCACTCCGGGATGCGATGCATACAGGTGCTGAATATCCTTTGTTTCCATATGTTCTGCATGCAAAATTAGCCAAATAAATCCTTTTTTTGCGAAAATGAAGGCTCTTATATATGGTTTTGTCCTATAATTTCTGTTAAAAATGCCAACAATAATTTTATTGTTGTATATTTGTCGTACAACGGATATTCATGTCCTGTCACATTGTCTGCATGGCATGTCATTCCCGTTGTATAAAACTTGATGTGATGGAAGGATACAGGTTCAAACTTGAAATGAAGGTGCGCGACTATGAGTGCGATATCCAGGGCGTGGTAAACAATGCTAACTACCAGCATTATCTGGAGCATGCGCGTCATGAGTTCCTGGAATCGATTGGTGGCAGCTTTTCGCGGATGCACGGGCAGGGAATGGACCCTATGGTTTCGAAGATAACGCTTGAGTACAAGCGCCCTTTGCGAGGCGGTGACCGTTTTGTGGTGTGTATAAACATGCTACGCAAAGGTGCGAAACTCGTTTTCCTGCAGGATATATACAACCTAGCCGATAGTGCCCTTGTTCTCAAGGGTGAGGTGGAGGTCGTGTGTCTCAAAAACGGGCGTCTGACGCGTGGCGAGATGTTCGATGAACTTTTTGGCAGTTTTCTAATAGCGAAGTGAACAGTTTCTTTAGATAACTAATGTAGTTATGGAAAGTATTTTAGGAGTTGTAACGCTTATTATTGTTTTCATTGTGAAGGCTGTATTGTCTTCCAAAGGTACTGATGCCAAGCCCCAAGAGGGTGAGGTTTTTCCGAGTTTGGAACCTCTTGAACCTAAAGAGGAGAATTCGGTACTTGTCGTGGAGCCGGCGCCAAATCATCTGCTCAAGAATGTTGAGACATCCGCCGTTGCGCGGGAAGAGGGTGCAAGGGTTGTAAGGCATGTCCGTACGCAACCTGTTGTTCAGGAAAATCATGAAAGGACAGGGAAAATATCCCTGAACGGCAAGTCCGAGGCCCGCAAGGCTTTCATATATTCGGAAATATTCAAAAGGAAGTATTGAGACAAACATAAAAAAACACGATTATGAGCTACCGTATTATCACAGCCCAGGAGGCTGCCAGTTACATAAACAATGGTGATGGTGTGGGAATAAGCGGCTTTACCCTTTCGGGAACGCCGAAAACAGTACTTCCCGAGGTCGCAAAGCGTGCCGAGGAGGCACATGCCGCGGGCAAGCCGTTCAAGATAAATCTCTATTCGGGAGCGTCCACCGGTGACTCCATCGACGGTATGCTTACGCGTGCGGGCGCTATAGGCTTCCGTGCTCCATTCATCTCCAATCCGACCGTGCGTACCTCCATCAATGCGAAGGAAATCACCTATACCGACCTGCACCTGTCGCTCATGGCGCAGGACCTGCGTTATGGGTATCTTGGCAAGGTCGATGTGGCAATCCTCGAGGCGATTGACATTACCGACGACGGCAAGGTATATCTTACTACGGCCGGCGGAATAGGGCAGACTGTTGCCAACCTGGCCGACAGGATAATTATTGAGCGCAATACCTTCCACCATACCATGGGACTGCACGACGTGTATGAACCGCTTGACCCGCCATATCGCAGGGAAATCCCGATATTCAAGGCATCGGACCGTGTGGGAAAACCATATGTACAGGTCGATCCCAAGAAGGTGATAGGTATCGTTGAGGTATGTATGCCCAATGAGCAGGTCGTGTTCAAGGAACTCGACCCGGTAACAAGGAAGATTGGCGAGAATGTCGTCAATTTCATCGTAAGTGACATGAAACGCGGCGTTATACCAGCAGCCGGTCTGCCAATACAGAGCGGTATCGGCAATGTGGCGAATGCTGTGCTCAAAGGGCTTGAAGACTGTGCTGAGATTCCACCACTCGACCTCTATTCCGAGGTCTTGCAGGATTCTGTGATAAAACTTATGGAACTGGGCCGTGTAAAGGCCGGTAGTACCTGTTCGCTTTCATTGAGCCAGGAGTGTTTGCAGCATGTGTATGACAATCTCGATTTCTTCAAGGACCGTCTTATACTGCGTCCGTCCGAAATATCGAACCATCCCGAAATAATACGCCGTTTGGGGATAATTGCCATGAATACTGCCATCGAGGTTGACCTTTACGGCTGCGTGAATTCATCCCACATCTGCGGAACACGCCTCATGAATGGTATCGGAGGCTCGGGCGATTTCGCACGCAATGCGTTCGTGTCGATATTCACATGCCCGTCTACACAGAAGAACGGCATGATAAGCTCAATTGTGCCTATGGTAACACATGCCGATCACACCGAGCACGATGTGCGCGTTGTCGTTACCGAATGGGGTGTTGCCGACCTGCGTGGCAAAGGTCCCGATGAGCGTGCCAAGCTGCTTATCGAGAACTGCGCTCATCCCGACTACAGGAATCTGCTTTGGGATTACCTCAAGATAACAAAATGCGGGCATGTATCGCATAATGTGGCCGCGGCTCTTGGCATGCATGCCACATTCGAGCGTGACGGGGACATGAGAAATACAGACTGGAGCCGTTTTGCATGATGAACAGGAAAAAACTTGTTACAGAGATGGGGCGCATGGGGCGCGAAGAGTTCGCCGGAGCCGACAAGCTGCCTCTCGTAGTCGTGCTTGACAATGTGCGTAGCCTTCATAACGTGGGTTCCGTCTTCCGCACAAGTGATGCTTTCCGTGTTGAGTCGGTCGTGCTTTGCGGCATAACTGCTACCCCGCCGAGTGCCGAGATACATAAGACTGCATTGGGTGCCGAGGATGTTGTCGACTGGAAGTACTACGAGTCGACAATGGATGCCATTGATGCCTTGCGTGCAGGTGGTTACAAGGTCTATTCCATTGAACAGTGCGAGGGAAGCATTCCGCTACAGAGTTTTGCCACAGTGCCCGGGGAACGGTATGCTGTTGTCCTCGGCAACGAAGTAAAAGGTGTGCAACAGGCAGTAGTGGATGTCTCGGAAGGCGCAATAGAGATTCCCCAATTCGGCACGAAGCATTCTTTGAATGTCTCGGTGACCGCCGGAATGGTAATCTGGGAGTTCGCAAGGAAACTGGGGTGGGTCAAGTAATACTATTCTAAAAAACAATAATAGATGCCGTAAAGTGACAAAAAATGAGTAACTTTGCGGCATTGTTATAAATTAATTTATAAATCGCTGCTATGAAAGAATTCTTCAAGGTTCTCAGGCGCTTTGTGCCGCCATACAAGAAGTACCTTTCCCTTTCGTTGTTCTTTACGCTTATATCGGCTATATTGAATGTGTTTTCATTCATGGTTATAATACCGATATTGCAGATTCTGTTCAAGATTAACGACACTTCGGTCGCTGAGTTCACCCCATGGAGTGAGATGACATCGGACAATGCCAAGGAAGTACTCATGAATAACGGTACATACTACATGAACAGCGTTATAGACGAGTATGGTGCATCTACCGTACTGTTGTTGCTGGGGTTTTTTCTTGTCTTCATGACCCTGCTGAAGACTGCGAGCTACTTCGGTTCTTCTGCGGCAATCATTCCGTTGCGTACCGGCATTGTACGCGATATGCGCACGCAGTTGTACGACAAGGTCGTGAGCCTTCCCATTGGCTTCTTTACCAATGAACGCAAAGGTGATATCATTGCACGCATGACCGGTGATGTCAACGAGGTAGAGAACTCTATCGTCTCTTCGCTCGACATGCTCATAAAGAATCCCATCTTTATCCTCATATATTTTGCGACTCTCCTGTATGTCAGTTGGGAACTGACACTGTTTACCATATGCGTGATCCCAGTCATGGGATGGATCATGGGAGCGGTAGGCCGCAAACTGAAGTCAAGTTCACTCCTGGCACAACAGAAACTGGGTGAGACAACATCGCAGATGGAGGAAACACTTGGAGGTTTACGTATCATAAAGGCCTTTCTTGCCGAAAAAAAGATGTCGACACGTTTCCTCAAATGCAGCAATGAACTCAGGACTGCTGTGCGACGTGTGACGACAAGGCAAGCGATGGCTCATCCCATGAGTGAGTTTCTGGGTACAGGTGTCATTGTCATTGTGCTCTGGTTCGGTGGTACGCTCATCCTTGGTGACAATTCACCCATCACAGCTGCTGCGTTCATATATTACCTGACAATACTATACAGCATAATAAATCCGTTGAAGGATTTGTCCAAGGCTTCGTACAACATTCCTCGCGGCCTTGCCTCAATGGAGCGTATCGATGCAATTCTGAAGGCCGAAAATCCTATTGTTGACGGCAAGAAGGGTGTAGAGATACCCGAGATGAAGGATGGAATAGAGTACAAGAACCTTACGTTCTCCTATGATGGCGAGCGTCAGGTACTCAAGAATATCAATCTCAAGATAGAGAAAGGAAAGACAGTCGCTCTTGTTGGCCAATCGGGAAGCGGCAAGTCAACAATGGTCGACCTCATTCCCCGTTATTACGATGTCCAGGAGGGCGCGATAACTATAGACGGTGTGGATGTTAGGGATATGAAAGTGAAGTCTTTGCGTGCGCTCATAGGAAATGTGAACCAAGAGGCGATACTCTTCAACGACTCATTCTACAATAATATAACGTTTGGTGTGGAAAATGCGACAATGGAACAGGTGATTGAGGCTGCGAAGATTGCGAATGCGCATGATTTTATCATTGAAACAGAGAACGGTTATGACACCTGTGTGGGTGATCGCGGATGCCGTCTGTCGGGCGGACAGCGCCAGCGCATAAGCATTGCCCGTGCAATACTCAAGAATCCTCCGATACTTATCCTTGATGAGGCTACGTCGGCTCTTGATACCGAGAGCGAGCGTCTTGTCCAGGAGGCTCTTGAGCGTCTTATGAAGACACGTACCACCATTGCCATCGCCCACCGCCTGTCCACCATAAAGAATGCCGATGAGATATGTGTTTTGCGTGACGGCGAGATAGTGGAGCGTGGCAAGCACGAAGAACTTCTGCAGTTGAACGGTGTTTATAAGCGCCTTAACGACATGCAGTCCCTGTAATGGCAGACCCGATGAAGAGTGTAGCTCTGTTCTGTGCAGCATCGGAAAATATCGCGCAGTCATATTTCGATGCTGCGGCCGAGGTTGGCTCCATGCTTGGTGTAATGGGTGCGGAATTGGTGTACGGCGGGGCCCGTTTCGGGCTTATGGAGGCAACAGCCTGTGCCGCAAAGGATTCCGGTGCACGCATCGTAGGAGTTGTTCCCGAAATTCTGGTCGAGCGCGACAGGGTAAGTATGTTGCTTGACGAGATGGTCCTGTGCCGCAACCTGAGTGAGCGCAAGGATATAATGCTGCAACGCAGTGACATTCTTGTAGCACTGCCGGGCGGTGTGGGTACGCTGGACGAGATTTTCCATGTCCTGGCCGCAGGTACAATAGGCTATCACACCAAGCATGTAGTATTGTACAATACTGATGGCTTTTGGGATGATATGACCGTAATGTTTGATGGTATGAAGGAAAAGGGTTTCCTGCGCGGGAATCCGTTGCTTTCTGTAGTGGATAACATTGATGATTTGAAAAGAACAATAATGGAGATATAAGCTATGGGCAGAATAATAGGCATTGGAGAAACTGTATTTGACATATTGTTCAAGAATAATCAGCCAGTAAAGGCCGTTCCCGGTGGTTCGGTATATAACAGTATTATTTCACTGGGCAGAATGGGTGTACAGGCATCCTTCATAAGCGAGGTCGGCGATGACAATATTGGTCGTATTATACTTGACCACTTGAATGACAGCGGTGTCGATTCTTCTGCTGTGTGTTCGTTCAGTGGCGGCAAATCGCCGTTGGCGTTGGCTTTTCTCAACGAAAGGAACGATGCCGACTATCTTTTCTATAAGGATTATCCCAACAACCGTCTCGAGGTGGACTTTCCCCCGATAGAGCCAGGTGACATAGTGTTGTACGGTTCATACTTTGTGCTTAATCCCGTACTTCGTGCAAAGACAAAGGCTTTCCTTGAGTATGCGCATGAGAGAGGTGCTATTTTATATTACGACATAAACTTCCGCAAGAACCATGTTGCAGAGCGCATAAAACTTGCCGAAGCACTCATCGAAAATCTTGAATTCGCCGATGTTGTACGCGGTTCTGCCGATGATTTCACATATCTATATGAGATGGCCGATCCCGACAAGATATACAACCAGAAGATAAAGTTCTATTGCCGCAACTTCATATTTACAAGCGGTGCCGGTGATGTAAGGCTGTTTACCGCTGCCGGCTCGGCAACATACCCTGTAAAAAAGGTCGATGTAGTGAGTACTGTAGGTGCAGGCGACAGTTTCAATGCCGGGGTTGTGTATGGCATGTACACGACCGGTGTCTGCAGGGATGCGCTTCCCCAGCTTACACAGGAGCAGTGGGACGGAATAATGTCGTGCGGTCTCGATTTCAGTGCACATGCATGTACACGCATAGAGAACTATGTAGACAAGGAGTGGGCTGCAAACTATAAAAAAAGATAGATGAACTGCAGAGTGGTGTCAAGGATTTCGCATTTGTTCTTGTCCGTGGCAATGATAATGCTCATGGGCTTGCGTGTCGTGCCCCATTACCATTATAAATGCGGCAATGCAGAATTGCTGTCATTGGAAACCGTACATTTCGGTTTCGGGGAGTGCAGCGAGTGTAAGCACCATGATTGTGGCGAGGAACATGGCCATTCCGGTGAACAGTGCCGCGATGCAACGCTCCTTTATTATCGCGCAGCGGGCAATGATGAGCTTGCTGTAAAGAAACTGCCGGCTCCCATGCTGTTTGCCGGCCTGTTATCACAGGTTGCCATAACGGATGTGCCTTCTGCAAGGCAGGAATGGTACGACATACATGTATTCAGGCACTCTTCCCGGGTGCTATCTTCATTCGCTCTCCGCGGGCCTCCTGTTGCATGATACCGTGAGAGACACTTTTTGTAACAGGAAATAACGATATACTATGAAAAAAATATTCTTATTGGCAATCCTGGCGATTGCCGTTTGTGGTTGTGGCAGTCACAGCCACGACCACGAGAGTAATGCGCATGCACATGCGCATATACATGGCTTTACAGCCTATACCGACAGTACCGAATTCTTCCTGCAGCACGAAGGTTTGCAGGTCGGCCATAAGTCATGCATTACCCTGTATGCCACATCGCTTCCTTCTTTCAAGCCTGCTGATACTGCTGTAGCCGAGGCCAGGCTTGAGGTTGGCGGAAAATCGCAGAGCATGAAGGCGAATGCCGGTGAAAAGGGCGTTTTTCACTTTGACTTTGTGCCCGAGGCTTCAGGCGAGGGAACACTTGCTGTAAAGCTCGGTAATGACGAAGCCCATTTTCATATCGGGGTTCATGCACATGGAGCAGAGCATGACCATGGTGAGGAATCCCATTCCGGTCACGGAGATTCGCACGGCCATGCGGGCGAGGCCCATGAGCATAGTCACGGACACGATCATGACAGTCACCAGCATGCTCACGGTGAGTGCGACGGAGCGCATGCGCATGGCGATGCCCATGCTCATGGCCATCACTCCCATTCCCATGCAGGTCATGGCGAGGCTACCGACGGCAAGCCCGGTGATGTGGCATTCAGCAAGGAGCAGAGCTGGAAAATAGATTTTGCAACGGCTGTAGCAAGGAAGAGTTCCTTTGGCGGGACGGTAAAGGTCGCAGCCAGGGTCGAGGCCACTCCTGGAAACTTCACTACGCTTGTAGCTACCGTGAGCGGCAAGGTGCAGTATGTAGGCAATCTCGTTACAGGCAAGGAGACAGGCGCGGGCGAGCCGCTTTTCTACCTCGAAGGCAGTGATGTCACCGAGAATGATGCATCGGTTAAATTTGCCGAGGCCGAAAGTAGCTACGAAGTGGCAAAGGCGGATTTCGAGAGAAAGAAACTTCTTTTTGCCGACAAGATAGTGTCGGAGCGTGACTATCAGTCGTCCGAGGCCGCTTACAGGCAGGCCGAGGCGCGCTATATGAGCATGAAACGCAACTACGGCGGTGGAAGGGTGATACTGAAATCACCGTTCAAAGGTTATGTTACGACACTGCTTGTATCAAACGGCGACTATGTTACGCCGGGAACACCGCTTGCGACGGTACAGCGCGAGGGTGACATGAACATAACCGCGGAACTGCCTGTGCGCTATGCACCGCAGTTGCAGAACATAGCTTCCGTGAACATAGAACTTCCATCGGGCAGGGTATTCTCCCTCGAGGACGCGGGCGGTCATGTACAGGCAGTCGGCAGTTCGGTCAACAGTTGCAACATGATACCTTTTACCCTGTCGGCAAGGAACATCGCGAATGTCGTGCCGGGCAGCGTAGTCACGCTGTATATAACATCGTCCACTATAGGTGAACTGAATGTGGTTGTGCCGCGTACAGCCCTGGTCGAGGAGATGGGCGCGTTCTTCGTGTTCGTGCAGAACAGCCCTGTATCGTTCGAGAAACGCAGTGTTGAGGTGGGTGCGACTGACGGAGCTTCGGTAAAGATACTCAAAGGTCTTACAGCCGGCGAACGTGTCGTTACAAAGGGTGCGGTGGCATTGAAGCTGTCGCAGGGCGCAGGTGCCCTTGACCCGCATGCAGGTCACGTACATTAATTTTTGCCGCTATGCTTAACAGAATAATAGGATTCTCATTGAACAACCGGCTGCTTGTGATGCTTGCGGTCGTGCTGGTGGTCATTGGCGGAACATACTCTGCAAGGAACATCGAAGTCGACGTGTTCCCCGACCTTACCATGCCTACAGTAGTTATACTTACCGATGCCTCGAATATGGCACCCGAGGAGGTTGAGCGTCTTGTCACGTTCCCTATTGAGACTGCCGTCAACGGTGCCACGAATGTGCGCCGCGTACGTTCTTCCTCGTCACAGGGTTTCTCCTTCGTGTGGGTCGAGTTCGACTGGGGCATGGACATATATCGTGCGCGCCAGATAATAAGCGAGAAGATGAGCCTTCTCTCCGGGCAGCTGCCCGACGGCATTGTGCCCATGCTCGCTCCGCAATCGAGCGTCATGGGCGAGATAATGTTTATCGGCATGCAGGCCGACAGCACCTCCATGATGGAGCTGCGCACTCTTGCCGAGTGGATTGTAAAGCCTGCAATACTTGCCACGGGCGGTGTCTCCAATGTTACCATCATAGGCGGTGACTATAAGCAGTACCAGGTTCTTGCCGATCCGGTAAGAATGGAGATGTACGGTGTCACGATGGCCGAACTGGAGTCGGCGGCCGCTTCCATGAGCGTCAATGTCGGTGCCGGCGTAGTGCGTGATTTCGGGAATGAGTACAACTTGCGCGGCATGGGACGCAGCAATGATGTCAACGAACTTGGCAGTACCGTTGTAAAGGTAGGAAACGGTACGGTGCGTGTCGCAGACGTTGCCGATGTTGTCATTGCACCGGCGGTGAAGCAGGGATATGCGGCCATGAATGGCGAACCTTCCGTAATACTGTCAATATCCAAACAGCCCGGTATAAATACCATAAATGTCACCGCTAACATCGAACGAAACCTTGAAAGCATTGTGGCGTCGCTGCCGGCCGACGTGAAGGTCGATACCAGGATTTTCCGTCAGGCCGACTACATACAGGCTTCGGTGAACAATGTCGGCAGCTCTCTCATAGAGGGTGCGGTATGCGTTATACTCGTACTCTTCATTTTCCTCATGAGCCTGCGTTCTACTGTCATATCATTGCTGGCCATCCCATTGTCGCTGCTGGGAACGATAATAGTGCTTTACCTGTGCGGAATGGATATAAATACCATGACGCTGGGCGGTATGTGCATTGCTATAGGCTCGCTTGTGGACGATGCCATCATCGATGTCGAGAATGTCTACAAACGTCTGCGCGAGAACCATGCGTTGCCTGTTGAGCAACGCAGGTCGTCATTTGCCATAGTGTTCGACGCTTCGTCCGAGATTCGTGCATCAATCATACATGCGACACTCATCATCATGGTAACATTTGCGCCTCTTTTCTTCCTCAGTGGCCTCGAAGGGCGTATGCTCAAACCTCTAGGCATTGCCTACCTCATTGCGCTTGTGATGTCGCTTATCGTAGCCATGACGGTCACCCCGCTGTTGTGCAAGCTAATGCTTTCCGATGAAAAATACCTTACACGTAACGAGAAGAAGAATTGGGTCGACAAATGGTTGCTCGCCAAGTACCGTTCGGCACTGGCCTGGGTGCTTGCCCATGCAAGGCCGGTCATTGCCTCTCTTGTGTTCCTTTTTGTAGTGTGTCTTGTACTGTTTGCGACCATGGGCCGAAGCTTCCTGCCCGAGTTCAACGAGAAGGCATTGACCATAGCGGCAGTGTCGCGTCCCGGTGTCTCTCTGGAAGAGAGCAACATGCTTGGTGCTGCCATAGAAAAGGAACTGCTGCTTATCCCCGAGGTTGAGAGTACGGCGCGCCGCACAGGACGCGGCGAACTTGACGAGCATTCGCAGACATCTAACGGTGCCGAAATAGATGTAAACTTCACTCTCGGCAGCCGCAGCAAGGCCGAATTCCTTGCCGAGGTGCGTGCGCGCCTTGCAACAATACCAGGTGTTGTTACTTCTGTAGGCCAACCCCTCGAACACCGTATCGACCATATGGTTTCGGGTACGCAGGCCGACCTTGCAATAAAGATTTTCGGTCCCGACCTCAGCACGCTCTTTAGGAAAGGAACCGATATCAAGGAACTGCTGAAGACATTCCCCGAGGTTGTGGACGTGAATGTAGAGCAGCAGGTTGAGACACCGCAGTTGCAGGTTCGCGCCGATAGGGAGAAACTTGCCTTCTATGGCATAACCATGGAGGAGTTCAACCACTTTATCGAGGCTGCTTTCCCCGGCAAGAAGGTAGGAAACGTATATGAGGAGGAGCGTAGTTTTGACCTTATAATACGTTTGAACAAGGATTATACCGAGAGCATGGAGGGTGTCAGGAGGGCTCTTATAGACACTCCTCACGGCAAGGTTTCACTTGGCGACGTGGCCAATGTCATTTCGGTTGGCGGCCCCGGCAGCATAAGCCGTGAGAATGTGCAGCGCAAGGTCGTCGTGTCGGCCAATATAGCAAGCGGTGACGTTGCCGGAACGGTAGAGCGCGTGTCGGCTTATCTGAAGGAGAAACTCCCACTTGACGAGGGCTATCGTCTCGAATACGGCGGTCAGTTTGAGAGCGCGGAGAGCGCATCGCGCACCCTGTGGCTCACCACGCTGGTAGCTATACTTGTTGTCTTCGTGCTGCTGTACAGCGAGTTCAAGAGCACGTCGCTTTCAGTTGTAGTGCTCCTTAACCTGCCGCTTGCGCTCATTGGAGGAATCCTTGCGACCTCATTCACTTCGGGCGTAATGAGCATTCCTGCCATAATAGGCCTTATAACCCTGTTCGGTATTGCCACACGCAACGGAATCCTGCTCGTGTCTCGCTACCAGCATCTGCGACAGGAGGGTGTATCTCTCGACGAGGTTGTCATGCATGGTTCGGTAGACCGTCTCACGCCGATATTGATGACGGCTTTCACCTCAGCCCTTGCCCTGGTGCCCATGATATTGAACGGTTCGGCATCGGGCAACGAAATACAGAGCCCCATGGCCGTAGTAGTACTTGGTGGTTTGTTGTCGTCAACGGTATTGAATATATTCGTCATACCTGTAGTGTACCGTTGGGTAGTCAGGAAGAACTGGGTATAATTGCCCTAATATAACAGATGAGGCCGGGTCAAAAGTATTTTTGATCCGGTCTCTGTTATATCTCGTTTTTGTTCCCTTTTTCTCTTTTTCGGTAGAAAATCTCCAATTTGTCCGATAAACGGTCTTATGCAGCCATACAACCGTTCATATAGCCTTCAAC
>JAFYQH010000027.1 GCA_017547205.1 Bacteroidaceae bacterium
CGTTGTACTGCTTGTCTGTATGGAATGTTTTCAAGGATCATCTTGCTTGACCGGGACAACCACCGTGGTGTTCGTTCCCGAAAGCGAGTACAAAGGTAAGGCAATTTTTTAGACTACAAAAATATTTCAAGAACTTTTTTATGCACAAATTTTAAACCTTTTTAAACCTCATTAATTTTCAACAAGTTATAAAATAAAAAAAATCACAAAAAAAATTGACTACAAAAGGTCTATACAGCCGTAAATTGACAGCACTACAAGGAATCGTATGTTACTATTTTGAAGCAAAAGTATTCCATATTAAAGTTTTAACTATAAAATACACCAACAACACACTATAAATAGGCATTTTTTGAGTAATTTTGTAGGAAATTTCCCAAAACGGACAATAAGATGAAGAATACCTATTTATATATAAATATAATAGCAATTGTCGCAACACTTGCCTGCACCACTCTATGGGCCCAGGATGTAAAGGACAGGATACGTATATATGGCAAGATTACTGACGCTGCAACAAAGGAAGCTATGCCTTATACATCGGTAAGAATAAGAAACACATCCAACGGATGCAGCAGCGACAACAACGGCAACTTCTCCTTCTTCGTAAAGTCAATGCGCGACACGCTCATAGTTTCAAGCGTAGGATATGTCGACACACGCATACCGCTTACGCGCAAGACACGCATGCCGTTGAAAATAGAAATGAATCCTACGGACTACAACCTTTCGGAAGTAACTATAAAACCAAAAAAGGAAAAATACAGCAGGAAAGAGAACCCCGCCGTAATACTGGTAAGGAATATAATAAAAAGACGCGACGACAATTCACCAAAAAACAAAGAGTTCTACTGCCGCAACAGACATGAGAAACTTAATGTAGCACTCAATAATTTCAGTACGGAAAAGGAAAATCATTTCGGAAAGAAATTCAAGTTTCTTGGAGAATACATCGACACGTCATTGATTTCTGGTAAGCCGATTCTCTACATTTCAGCACGCGAGCTTATAGCAACCGATTACTACAGCAAGGACCCACTGCGTGAAAGACAGCATGTAAAGGCACGAAAACGCAATGGAATTGACGACATGTTCTCTACAGGAGAAATTGAGGCTCTTTACGAAGAGACCTTCAAGGATGTCGACATATTCCAAGACAACGTATCGCTGTTCGGAAGCAAATTCGTTAGCCCCCTCTCAAAGTTGGGACCCACATTCTACAAATATTACATAATGGATACGGTAGACATCGACGGCGAAAAGTGCATAGATTTGGTATTCACTCCGTTCAACACCGAGTCATTCGGATTTACCGGACACCTGTTCGTCACTGCCGATTCCACATTCTTTATAAAGACCCTGCAGATGAATGTTCCGCATGACATAAACATGAACTTCATCGAATACATGAACATACGCCAGAACTTTAGCCGTCTGCCCGACAATACAAGAATCCTCGACAACGAGATGCTTGTCTGCGAGTTCAAGATTGTTGACGGAATTAACGGCTTCTATGCCCACCGGAATGTAACATATGACAATTACTCTTTCGAAAACAGGAGTGCTGTACAACACATCCTCAACAACCCTTCACCGGTAGTAGAGGACGAGAACTCAATGCACCAGAACGAAGCATTCTGGGAAGCGAACAGATTGAGCGAGGTAACAGAGAAAGAGAAGTCTGTCGGGCGCATGATGAAACAACTGCGCTCCACCCCACTGTATTACTGGTTCGAAAAAGCTGTATCATTCCTTTTCACGGGATGGATACCCGTAAGGGATGTTGAACCGCCCATATTTTACGGACCTGTCAATACCACATTCAGCAAGAACGAGCTTGAAGGATTAAGACTCCGTACCGGTGCCATGACGTCGGCACACCTGAATCCGCACCTGTTCGGAAACTTCTTTATCGCATATGGCACAAAAGACAAGAAATGGAAATACAAAGGAGAAGTTGAATACTCTTTCAAGAAGAAGAAAGAACACCCGAACGAGTTTCCCATACATTCGTTGCGAATGAGCTACGAGCATGACATTTTCCAGTATGGACAGACATACCTTCATACCAACAAGGACAACATGTTCTTAAGCATCAAGCGACAGAAGGACAACAAAATAGGTTATGTAAAAAAAGCGGAATTTACATACACGCACGAGATGTACAACCACTTCTCATATTATATAACTCTACGCAACAGAACAGACATTGCCACATACCTTGTTCCGTTCATAAAGACATCAACTGTCAACGACATCACAGATGTTACACCTGTAAAAAATTTGAAACAGTCCGAGGTCGAAGTATGCCTTCGTTACGCCCCAAAGGAGAAGTTCACACAATCGAAATGGAACAGACATTCCATCCTACCCGAACACCCTGTGTACACGTTAAAACACACAACCGGCTTCAAGGGAGTACTTGGCAGCCACTTTAACTACCACCACACCGAAGCCAGTTTCCAGAAGAGATTCTGGTTCTCAGCATTCGGCTATACCGACTGTATATTAAAGGCTGGAAAGGTCTGGAATCAGGTACCGTTCCCACTCCTTATCATACCCAACGCAAACCTGTCCTACACCATACAGGACGAATCGTATGCCTTGATGAACGCCATGGAGTTCTTCAACGATGAATATGCATCATGGGACCTCACATACTATATGAACGGTCTGATCTTCAATCGTCTGCCATTGATAAGAAAACTTAATTGGCGAGAAGTGGTATCGTTCCGCGGAATGTTCGGTAATTTGAGTGAGAAGAACAGGCCCAACCCACTTAACACGGGCAACATCTTCAATTTCCCATACAAGGACACAGAGTATCATTACATGACATCAACGCCCTACATGGAAGTTGCAGTTGGTATAGAGAACATCTTCCGCTTCCTACGTGTCGATTATGTAAGACGATTGACATACCGCGATGTACCGGGCATTGACAAATGGGGAATCAGAATACAGTTCCACCTGCAGTTCTAAATAGAAATGAAACAAGACTGATATAAACGAACCGGTGATGACAAAGAACTGTCACCACCGGTTCGTTTATATCAGTCTCAAAACATACGGTCACTACCAGCCAGCCAATTTCCAACCTGCAGCATAATACCATTCTGTTGTTGCGAAATCCCTGTTGAAATCAATATTCAGGTCACCTTCCTGCGGCATATACATAGACATTCCACACCCAGAAGAAACATCATATGAAAGAAACCGGCCAATTACCCCGCTATACCAAGCCCCAGAAGACACTGTATAGACAACAGCTTTGTCAAGTTCGTTCCTCCATAATGCAAATTCTTCATCTGTCAGGTATTTCGACATTACAGCATTAGCATCATAATAACAAGTATATCTTTCGGCACCGCCCGGCAAATATGCAAAGGCATCTATATATTCACGTTTCTTATCCCGTGGAAAGTATTTGTTCACATAATATGATGTAGCATCGGCAAGAGCAATCATTGCAGCAGGCTTTATTGCCGAAAGCACCACGCCCGACGAAGAGTGTTCGTAAGCTCTCAAATAGCTGTCCATAATGACATCGGGACCATCAGTAGAGAAAAATGCCGGAGCTACAGTCTCATACGGGGCACCATCGGCCGGAATTTCGGCCGGCGAAGCAATAATCCAATCGGCAACACCGCGCAGGGCGTAGGCAACTTCGGCACACTGCATGAAGCATGCATCGAAGAGAATCCTGTCAACCCTAGCGGGAAGTTTCTTCAACACTTCAGCAAGTTCCTCTATCTCAATGGTTCTTGTAATGCTGTTGCTGTAGGTGTTCTTACCATTGTCAATACCTATAGAACGTTGGGGCGAACTCTTAAGAGGAGCACGCAACCAGCCATTGCCATGCGACCACATGACAAGATCAAGCACCTCCGTAGGATAATCGTCCAGAATATAATCCAGTAAATCCGAAAAAACTGTTATGTCACTCGAACAGACATCATTCTCAAACGGAATGTAAGTCATGCAAGAACCTTCCCCTTCAGAATTACAGAAAAACTGGGTCAAGTACGGATGCGAGACATCATCGACATACACGAACAACCTGCAATCCGATGGGACCGATACGGCAGCTTTGGTAATCTCCAGCAAATCACTCGAAGCATAGGAAGAGAGACTATTCTCTGCCATCATATAAACTAGAAGCGTACGTTTTGCCATTACACCCTTCCCGGGAACATCTGGACGCACCACCTCACCTGTATCGCCGCCACTACAGGAACAAAGCAGACTAAAAAATGCAAATAGAACAAGTGCCGGAGGAATGCGCATATTATGGCTTTACAAATTTAAACTTATCGCCTAGATACACAACATTTTTCCTTTCACGTTCAATGAACCGTTCCTTAAGCTTCATCTCCTTCTTTTCAAGCTCAGAACGCCTCTTTGAAAAATATATGACAGATGTTCGGCCCGGGAGGTTCTCCTTATAGCTCATGTAATCCTTAAGCTCATAAGAATAATAATGGCGGTGCGGTAGACGGCCGTCCTCCAGAACTATTCCATCAAGCCGCTGTATCTCTGTAAAATAAACCGTAGAATCGGTAACAGAGAACGAAGCTCCCAGAATATACACCACATCCTTGTTTCCCTTAGCCTGAACTGTTCCAGCGATTGACACGAGAAGGAGCAGAATTACAAATATGCCTTTTTTCATATACAAAACTCTAAAATCCTATAAACATGAATAATATTATAATTCGCAAAAATAGTAAAATTAAATATTCAAGAGAAAGATTATAACAACTTTTAATTCTTTACAGCATACCAACAGAAAAGCAATGGGCCACGCATCAGCATGGCCCATGAAATTCCGAATCAAATTATCATCCAAGATACGGCTTAAGCAACTTGCTCCGCTGATCCTGTTTAAGACGACGTATTGCCTTCTCCTTGATTTGTCGTACACGTTCGCGAGTAAGCCCGAAGCGATCCCCGATTTCCTCGAGCGTCATCTCCTGCTGACCAATACCGAAGAACATCTGAATAATATCCTTCTCCCTATCAGTCAACGTTGACAGCGCGCGGTCAATCTCACGCGACAAAGACTCATTGACAAGAAGATTGTCGGCCATGGGAGAATCGTCGTTCACAAGAACATCAAGAAGACTATTGTCCTCGCCATCAACAAACGGTGCATCTACAGAAATATGTCTTCCTGAAACCTTAAGCGAATCAACAACCTTATCAACCGGCAAATCCAACTGATCAGCAAGCTCCTCAGCCGAAGGACGACGCTCATTCTCCTGTTCAAATTTCGAGAACGCCTTACTTATCTTATTAAGCGAACCTACCTGGTTCAAAGGAAGGCGAACAATTCTCGCTTGCTCTGCAAGAGCCTGAAGAATTGATTGTCTAATCCACCACACTGCATAGCTGATAAACTTGAATCCCCTCGTTTCGTCAAATTTCTCGGCAGCCTTTATCAATCCAAGATTACCCTCATTGATAAGGTCGGGCAAGCTAAGGCCCTGATTCTGATACTGCTTTGCTACAGAAACGACAAAACGAAGATTTGCTCTTGTCAACTTTTCCAACGCCCTGCGGTCACCTTTTCTGATTTTTTGGGCAAGTTCCACCTCTTCCTCAACGGTAATGAGTTCCTCGCGACCAATCTCCTGCAGGTACTTGTCGAGCGATGCGCTTTCGCGGTTAGTGATACTTTTGGTAATTTTTAATTGTCTCATTTCTTTCCTGGTACAATTTCAATTTGCAAAGATACTCGATTTTATTCACAAATGCAACTTTACAACACAAAAAGTTATTCACAAAAAAAACAAACAGACAAAAAAGTGCCGGCATCTATCCATGCATGAAATACATTCACAGAGATAACAACGAAAACAGCCACTGCTGCAATCAATGCAATGGTGGGAAAAGTAGAAAGGACCACCAGTACAAACTTGTCATCCGAAGCATACAGGACGATATAAAGCAGAAAAACGCCCTGCAACCTGCAACATTCATTCAATGCACGAAACAATGCCGGCACAACTACACAAAATCTTAATACACACATATAGAGTTTAAGTAAACTGCAATACAACGCCTATCTGTGTTAAACAATGTTAACGCGTCTCTATCATTCATTTCCATATAAGCAGTTTTTTGTATTTTTGTAGGTAAACAAGAACAGCCGACCGGCCTGTCGCCGTTGCTGAAAGGCAAAGGAGGAAAGTCCGGGCAGCGTAGAGCACTCCACTTCCTAACAGAAAGCCGCCTGCGAAGGCAGAGTAATGCAGAAGAAAATAACCGCCTCTTTGGAGGTAAGGGTGAGAAGGTGAGGCAAGAGCTCACCAGCCGTGCAGCGATGTACGGGCTGTGCATCTTGGAGGCTGCAAGTTCATGTAAACCGGCATTTGAGGGTTGCTCGCCCAAGTCGGAGGGTAGAACGCTTTAGCATTATGGTGACATAATGCATAGATGAATGACAGACACCCGGCAACGGGTACAGAACCCGGCTTACAGGTCGACTGTAAAACAAGGGGGCGCATTGAATGCGCCCCTATAATTTTATACTGCCACACAACCCTACTCAATCGAATTTTCAACTTCGGAACTTGCTATGGTAAGCAGATAATCGCCCTCAACCAATTCCATTGTGCCGTTAGGCACCAGATACATACCATTTCGCTTGACAAAGACGACAAGAACACCACGCGGCAGCGACAAGGCAGCGATTGTAGTCCCTCTTTCCTTGAGCATTTCGCCAGTAACCTCTATCTCGCTCTGCTCGCCGGCCTCTTCGGGCAATTCCACATCGAATTGCTTCTTTGGGACAGCCGGCAACATCAAGCCCAAAAACTCAGCCGACTTCACAATCGTACTGCCTTGCAGAACCAAAGACAGCAACGTTATGAAAAACACAACATTAAAGATCTCGTCACTACCAGGTACATGCTCAACAACCGGATATATTGCGAATATTATAGGCACTGCACCACGCAACCCAATCCAGGAGACCAGGACCTTAGCACGCACGGGAATATCACCAAACGGCAAAAGCGAAAGGATAACACTCAACGGACGTGCCACAATCATCATAAAGAGACCAATAAGCAATGCCGCAAGCGCACTCTTCCACATCTCGCTCGGGTCAACAAGCAGACCAAGCAGGAGGAACATTCCAATTTGCACAATCCATGTCATGCCGTCAAAGAATGCAATAACCTGTCTGCGCTCCCTCATCTTATTATTACCAACTATTATACCGGCAAGATACACAGCAAGATATCCATTGCCTCCAAGCATATCTGTTATTGAGAAGACAAAGAATATCATGCTCATGAGCATAATCGAATATAGGGGGACATTATTCAGGTTCACTTTCTTCATCACCCAAACGGTAGCATATCCGGCTCCGCCTCCAATCATCGCACCAGCAGCAAGCTGCTGCACAAGAACCTTCAGGGAGTCCACCACAAGCGCCGAAGCATCAATCCCTGAAAAACTTCCGTCACCAACCGTCAGTGCCAGCTGTATGAGAACTACCGTCAATATATATGCCATAGGGTCATTACTGCCGCTTTCAAGCTCAAGCATCGGCTGCAGGCTTCCCTTCAGATTGACACTCTTTCCGCGCAGTATATTGAAAACCGTGGCCGAGTCGGTCGACGACATTGTTGCTGCAAGCAGAAAACATGTTACAAGCGGCAATTCAAAAGGTATAGCCGTCCATAGCGACATAATATAAATGAAAACTCCCGTAAACAGCGTTGTAAGCAGAACTCCTATAGTAGACAACGTCAACCCGGGCCCAAGCACGGGCTTTATATCATCAATCTTCGTTTCAAGACCTCCTGTAAAAAGTATCACACACAAAGCAACCATACCCACGAACTGAGCCTGTCCTACATTGCTGAAATGTATTCCAAGACCGTCACTGCCGAACAGCATTCCGGCAACAAGGAACAACAGAAGCGTAGGCATGCCGAAACGGCCGCCGGCCTTTGTTATGAGAATACTGCAGAAAACAAGTATAGAACCTACAAAAATAAGGTTCTCCGAAGTAAAGAAAGTCATATTTATCCTGTATAGATTCTTAATATACGTCCAATGATAGGCACAGAGCAGAAAAGCACTCCATTACCACGTACCAATTATCCATTGCAAAGATACAACAAAGATACCATTGCCCGCAACATAAATGCAAGAAAGACGGCCTGAGCGCCGTCTTTCTTGCATTTTAAAATTGTATGAGCAACAGACCGACACTTATCGCCACCACTGTTGCAACCATCCCCGGCAGCATGAACGAATGGTTAAGCACCCACTTGCCTATACGGGTCGTACCGGTACGGTCGAAATTCATGGCAGCTACAATCGTAGGATAGTTCGGAATGAAGAAATACCCGTTCACCGTGGGAAACAACGCTATGAGCATCATCGGATTCAAGCCCAGGGCTATACCTAACGGCATTATCGCCCTCACCGTGGCTGCCTGACTGTAGAGCAGTATCGACATCACGAACAACGCAATGCCGAATAGCCACGGCATCTCTGTTACGGCATGTTCTATGGAACCGACAAGAGCAATCATGTTTCCGTTGATGAATGTGTCTCCCATCCATGCAATACCAAATATGGCTATTACAGCCTGCATACCGGCACTGAACACACTGCCCTTGACAGCCTGCACACCATCTGTGCGTGTAAGGACAAGGATAAGCGCAGCCGTAGAAAGCATGAGCATCTCTATCAGAGAAGGCATTCCCAACAACTCACCGTTGAACGACGGACGCAAAGAAGGAACAGAGCCGAAAACAACCACCATTACCGTAGCCGCTATAAACAGCACTACGGAGAGACACGCCTTCTTCTTGTTTCCGGCACTTTCCAGTTCACAATGCTTCACATCGAGTTCACCAGCCTTAAGACGACGCCGATATTCGGGGTCATCCACAAGTTCCTTGCCAACCTTCATTGAAACCAACGCACCGGCCACAACACCCAACAAAGTTGCTGGAACACAGATTTTCATTATGTCGAAAAGCGTAATGTCAAACCCGGCAAGAAGCCCCAGCAGAGCCACGGTTGCAGCCGAGATGGGCGAAGCCGTTATTGCCTGCTGCGATGCTATCACAGCAATCCCCAAAGGACGCTCGGGGCGTATCTTTGTTTCCGTGGCCACCTCTGCGATTACCGGAAGCACCGAATAGGCCACATGTCCCGTTCCCGCAAGGAAAGTAAACAGATATGTAACCAACGGGGCGAGTATTGTTATATACTGCGGATGACTGCGCAGCAGTTTCTCGGCCAGCTTCACGAGATAGTCGAGACCGCCTGCAGCCTGCATGCAGGCAGCAGCAGAAATAACAGCCGCAATCATAAGCATGACATCGACAGGAGGCGTTGTCGGCTGCAAGCCGAACACGAATGTCAACATCGCCACACCCACGCCGCCCATCACGCCAAGACCTATACCACCCAGGCGGGCACCCAGTATAATGAACGTAAGAACAAACAGCAGTTGTATCAGCATTGTCGTCTATGTTAGAATACCGGCAACTGATAAATGAATCCTAAAGCCACGCGCTGGGTGCTGTAATTCTCTTGGCCGAACGCCTTTGCCCTTTCCGTAAAGAAGTTGGACTGTCCAATGAACGTGCAATAGAAATGCAGATTAGACTTCTCCATCGGATAGAACTCCACACCGGCAAGATAACCCAACGATGTACGGTAGTTACCGGTTGTGACAGCACCGTCACCTTTGTACATGGCAGCACTCTCTAGCATACCCTTCACGAACACATTCCAACGAGGCATGAAACGGTAATTTATCTTGGTCACAAGAGAGTTGTACATCGTATGGAACGCATTGTGTCCCCCAAAGGCCCCCCTTCCGCCAAGCATATTGGTCATTATACCCTTGCGGTCAACCTCCTCAAATGAACTCATAATGTCAAGATACATATCCCATTTCCTTGAGAAATTGAATTGGTTACCAAGAGCTATATAATACATATACTTGTCCTTGGTCTCATCCATGAGCGAAACCGACCATCTTGTCTGCCACTTCTTGCCAAAAAGATTGGCATTCCAGTTCAGCGTATACACCAGAGGCAGACGATTCTCGCCAAGACCCACACCGTATGTTTCGTCCTGCGATGCATTCCTGCTGTTGAGTATCTGGAACTGCAACTGCTGGTTAGGGTTGAAATCATACGTAAACGTGATACCGGTCATGAAGTTGCTCATGTTGTTTATCATCTCGCTATACTGATAGATTTCTATAGGATTAAGGTCATACTCAATACCTCCGTACGCTACGCCCTGCTTTCCTGCAAATATTGAAAACTTTTCGCTCAATTTGATACCCAAAGCAGCATAGTCTATCGATGTAGGTAGGTTGTCAATGTCATCGGTACCATTATTGTCCCTATTGAGGCGCTGTCTCCAACGGTACGACAACCAGTCATTTACCTGTCCTTTGGCCTCAATGCGGAACTGGTTCATCTTGAATGCACCTTCCTCCATGCCATCGCGTCCGTTCTGGTTGAAATTGGCATTGAACGCACCGTTCATGTTAAGATAGACATTGAGCAGGTCATTCTTCTTTTCGATTTTAGTCACACGCTCAAACAGTGACTCCTCTGAAGGAGCCACGGCATTACGCGATTGCACCTGTGCCGAAACGGTAAACACGGCAAACAGAGAGAGAGCAAACGCAGTGAATCTCATTTTCATAGTAGAATACATTATTAATAATTATTGAAATATTCCTGTATCTTTTTCCAGTCATGCGTCTTTGTCAGTGCAAGCATGAGCAGGATACGCGCCTTCTGAGGATTAAGCCCCCATGATGCCACGAACTCATATTTATTGTCGTCAACCTCGGCGTCAAGCGTTGTAGCACCGGTCGGTACACGGCTCGAACGCACAACTATAATACCATCCTTACGCGCCCTTTCAAGTTCGGGGAACACATTCTTGTGAATGTTACCGTTACCCACACCGGCATATACAATACCCTTGTAGCCCTTCTCGATCATCATATCCACCACATCACCCTCGACATTGGAGTAACCGTATGCGATACCCACCTTGGGAAGCGACTTGAGTCCATCAACATCGAAATGACAGCACCTTGCACCCTCGCACTTCATTCCTTTATGCACATAATCGGTGCACTTGCCCTCGCACTTGTCAGCCGGGTGGTAATAGAACACCTCACCATTATGTACATATCCCAACGCGCCAGAGTTAGGCGACTGGAAAGTTTCAACGCTCGTAGTATTCGTCTTGGTCACATCAGCTGCACCGTATACCCTTCCGTTCATGCAGACAAGCACACCACGATCCTTTGAAGCAGGAGAAGCGGCTGTCACAACTGCATTGTAAAGATTGGCAGGACCATCGGCACTGATAGCCGTAGAGGGGCGCATCGCTCCCACAAGGACTACGGGTTTCCCGCTCTTCACGACAAGACTCAGGAAGAAAGCAGTCTCCTCCATAGTATCAGTTCCGTGAGTAATGACCACACCGTTCACATCATGGCGGGCAAGAAGTTCGTTCACCCTCTTTGCAAGAACAAGCCACACCTCGTCACTCATATCCTGCGAACCTATATTCACAACCTGCTCACCCTCCACATTTGCAATCTTCTTTATCTCGGGCACAGCATCGAGCAAAGTACCGATAGCGACCTGACCCGCTGAATAATTACTTTCAGTAGACGAACCGCCGGCACCGGCAATCGTACCGCCGGTTGCGAGGATATAAACCTTAGGCAATTCCTGTGCCACCATAGCCACCGCCACAAGCATCATGGCAGACAGCAAGCAAAATCTTTTAAGGAAATTCATAATCATTATGTTTTGGTTATACTTTAAATTACTCAAAAACAACATACGCAAGCCTAATTTTGTTCCGTTTGCTAACCTATCCCATAGAACCACCTTAGCCCTTTAGCCAGGAGACGTTGAGGAATCATCCAGCGAAGCTTGGCAAGCACAACCTGGAACCACGGCCCAACCTTTGTTCTGAACGGAGGATTCCTGCGCTCCACAAGGCGGCATATGGTCCTTGCGAGCTTTTGTGGCCTGGAGCCATTCTTCTCCTCCCTCTCTATTATCGCCATCGTACGCCTGAAGCATGCACCATAGTCAGCACTCTCCATCGTCTTGTCCGACACAGCACGGTTCGCAGTAAAATTGGTACAAAAGTCACCCGGCTCAACCACACACACCTTGATGCCAAAAGGATGCACTTCAAGAGAAAGAGCCTCGCTGTACCCCTCTATGGCAAATTTCGATGCAGAATAGAAGCCCTGGAACGGAACAGCCATGACACCGGCTATCGAGCTTATGTTTATTATAAGCCCCGAACCTCGTTCACGCATATGAGGAAGAACAGCCCGGCATACATTCACGACACCCATGAAATTGGTATTCATCTGCCACTCTATATCCTTTTCAGTGGCAAGTTCAAGAGCACCGCCAATGCCGACCCCCGCATTGTTTATAAGCACATCGATACGTCCGCTCCCGGCAATCACCGCCCTTACAGCAGCGACGACCGAATCATTGTCGGTCACATCCATAGGTAGCATACGAACCCCATTGCCAATATCCGCACCCTTGCGGCTTGTGCCATATACAATGTGCCCCCGCCCGACAAGTTCCTCGGCCATAGCCTTACCGAACCCCGACGATGCACCTGTTACAAGAATCACTTTCACATTTTTCATATCAGAATATTGATTCTTCCGTTTCAGTTGTCAAGAACTCCAGAGCCTTCATGCCCATTACGGAGTTTCCCTTTCCGTTAAGGCGGGGACTCCATACCGCCACAGAGTAGCGCAAAGGATATATTGCGGCAATTCCGCCGCCCACACCACTCTTCCCGGGCAGCCCAACAAGATATGAGAATTCACCGGCCTCGTCATAGAACCCACATGTCTGCATCAAGGCATTCATACGCTTCACCTGCGACGAGGTAAGCGTTATTCCGGAATATTCAAACTTTATGTTATGGTTAGCAAAAGCCAGAAAAGCAGCAGCAAGTTCCCTGCAGCTCATTTCGAGCGAACAGATGAGAAAATAGAAATGCAGAACACGCTCAACGTCACACTCTATGGTTCCATGATATTTAAGCAGATTGGCAATAGCCGCATTCAGATACCCAGTCTCACGCTCCGACCGTGCAACTTCAATATCATATTCCAGATCCCCCGAACCGCACAAGGCACGTACAAATGAGAGGAAATCATTCTCGGGATCCGCGAAAGACGTCAGGATTATATCTGCCAGCACCAATGCGCCCGCATTCATGAAAGGATTACGCGGCATGCCATGCTCGGCCTCAAGCTGTACAAGGGAGTTGAATGCCGTCCCAGACGGTTCCTTCCCTACACGGCTCCATAGAGCCTCGCCCTTCACCGAAAGACACATGGCCAATGCGAATACTTTGGAGATGCTTTGTATGGAAAAACGCACATCAGCATCCTTTATTGCATATGAATTGCCGTCTACCGAACAAAGGCACATTCCGAACCTGTCAGGATTGACCTTTGCAAGAGCCGGTATATACTTAGCCTGTTCCCCGACCCCGGAAAAAGGCTCAATTTTCATATATATATCTTCAAGAATTCTCCTGTAATCCATTTCTCACACTAATACACGGGCACAGCCCGACATACCACACCAACATTGCGAAGTTATAAAAATTCCCGATAAACATCAAGCAACACTAGTGGTACATAATATAATTTTCATAAAATGTACATATAGACACATCCGACCAAACAAGCAAAAGTTCACCACACTCAAAAATTACAGAATCAGAATTCTTCATATACCATATAGGAACTTTTTCAGAATCCTCTCTATTCCACAAACTGCAAAGGATGCTTGCTGCTTTGCCTTGCACCAAGTTTCTCGAGCTTTGCACAACTGTTAAGGATGCTATGTCCGCCTGGGAGAAGTTTCTTTCTGCCATCCTCGTATGCAATAGCAGCATTCTCAAGAGCCTTACCGACAGCATCGTACTTCTCCATGAAAATACCTACTCTGTCGAGAATCTCATTGGCAAGAGCATAGACCTTTTCGTGATTCTCGGCCTGATCTATCTGTGTCCATGTAAGGCTAACCATTCTCAAAGCCGCAAAAAGAGTCTGTTCATCGGCAATGAAGACGTTCGCCTCCATAGCCTTGCGCCAAAGGTCAGGCTGAGCATTGAGCGCACTCCACAGCGCACCTGTATGCGGCACGAACATTATCACATAGTCCATCTTCACCTTAGGAGGCTGTATATAGGACGAATAATCCTTTATCGAGAGTTCCTTGACATGCTTCTGCAGGCTATCGACATGGGCTTTGAGGAACTGCAGGCGTTCCTCGTCGTCCGTGGCATTCACATAATCCATAAAGGCGGTAAGCGACACTTTTGAGTCTATAATCACCTCCCTGTTCCTGTCCAAGTGCATTATCACGTCGGGACGCATTATCCCACCAGATTCACTCTTTACCGTATTGCCCGAAGCATCGCGTATTGTGGCCTGCAGGTCGTAATGCCTTCCGCGCGTAAGCCCCTGTGACTCCAGAAGCTCATCGAGCACCCTTTCACCCCAGTCCCCCTGAACCTTGCTGCGATGCCTGAAGACCCGCGCAAGTTCATCGGCGCTTTGTCTTGCAGCATCACTATGGCGCATCATATTCTCTATATTGACCTTCATCTCGCTGCTCATCTCAGTCTGCCGGAGAGTGCTGTTGTGCATAGTCTCCTTCATCTTCTCGATTGTCTCACGCAAAGGATTGACTATCTGTCCCAGATTCACATTGCTTGACTCGGCAAACTCCTTCTGTCGTTGCCTTAGCATCTCATCCGTAGCATTCCTCATCTCGGCCTGCACCTTAGCCAGTGTCTCGTCAAAACGAGACTGCTGCGCTGACATGGCAGCGGCATGCATCCTTTCCTGAGCCTCAAGAGTATCCCTACAGGCCTTTTCCTTTTCCTTCAGCAGTTGCAGATAATGCTCCTCGGCCTCAAGTTTTACCTCGGCGACACGCTTGTCACGCTCATTGCGGGCCTCTTCAAGCTGTTCCTTGAAGTTCGCTGCAAGCGTGTCGAAGCCGGCTCTCTCATTATCGAGCTGCCATTTCAACTTCTCCAGCTCGGCTGCATGCGTCTGCCGGCCGGCTTTTGAGAACATATAACCCGACAGGAAGCCAAGCAAGAGACCTGCCAGCATATACAGAAACATTTCCATAGTAAACGCTATTATTTATAAGGCAGCTACCTTTCAAGTTCCTTCGCAAGATAAGGCGCAGTATGCCCAACTCCCTTAGCCACAATCTCTTCTGGAGTGCCTGTAGCCATCACTACACCACCATCGCGTCCACCCTCGGGCCCCATATCGATGATATGGTCGGCCATCTTTATAACATCGAGGTTATGCTCGATAATCACCACCGTATTACCTTTGTCCACAAGACGGTTTATCACACCCATGAGCACGCGTATATCCTCGAAATGCAGTCCTGTAGTAGGCTCGTCTAGCAGATATAGAGTCTTTCCCGTATCGCGCTTCGATAGTTCTGTTGCCAATTTGACGCGCTGACTCTCGCCACCCGACAACGTTGTAGACGGTTGACCGAGCTTTATATAACCGAGACCCACATCCTGCAACACCTTTATCTTGTTGAGGATAGTAGGCACATTCTCAAAGAACTCCACTGCCATGTTTATTGTCATGTCAAGCACATCGGCTATAGACTTGCCCTTATAACGCACCTCGAGCGTCTCGCGGTTATAACGTTTCCCATGGCACACTTCGCATGGAACCATCACGTCGGGCAAGAAGTTCATCTCAAGAGTCTTGTATCCGTTTCCGCTGCATGCCTCGCAACGCCCACCCGACACATTGAACGAGAAACGCCCCGGCTTGTAACCGCGTATCTTAGCCTCGGGAAGGTCGACAAACAAGTTCCTTATATCGGAAAAGACACCAGTATATGTCGCCGGATTTGAACGTGGCGAACGCCCCAACGGTGACTGGTCGACATCAACAATCTTGTCAATATGCTCTATACCCTCGATTCTGTCATACGGAAGCGGCTCACGCAATGCGCGGTAGAAGTGCTTGGCAAGAATAGGATGCAGAGTATCGTTCACCAGGGTTGACTTGCCGCCGCCCGACACGCCGGTAACACAAATAAGCTTGCCGAGCGGAAACTCCACATCGACATTCTTCAGGTTGTTCCCGCGCGCACCATAAATCTTTATTGAATTGCCGTTCCCTTCGCGGCGTTTGTCAGGAAGTGCGATTTTCTCCTCACCGTTAAGGAAACGCGCAGTCATGGTATTGCCCTTGAGCATATCGGCCGGTGTTCCGGCAAACACCACCTCGCCACCCTTGCGCCCAGCTTTGGGCCCCAAGTCAATGATGTAGTCTGCAGCAAGCATTATATCGCGGTCGTGCTCCACCACAATGACAGTGTTGCCAAGGTCGCGTAACGACTTGAGCGAACCTATGAGCCGGTCATTGTCACGCGGATGAAGTCCGATACTCGGCTCGTCAAGTATATAAAAGACATTAACCAGCTGCGACCCTACCTGTGTCGCAAGACGTATGCGCTGCCCCTCACCGCCCGACAATGATGCCGATGAACGGTTAAGTGAAAGATAGCCCAGCCCCACATCAAGCAGGAAGCCTATACGTGACTGGATTTCCTTTATGATTTCACCTGCAATGGCACGCTGTTTTTCTGTGAGAAGAGCATCTACACCGTTCAGCCACTCATGCAGTTGCTCGATGTCCATCGATGCAAGTTCGTATATATTCTTACCGCCAAGACGATAATGCAGTGCCTCCTTGTTGAGCCTTGCACCACCACATTCGGGACACTCCTGCATCACCGAGAACTGCTCGGCCCAGCGCAGTTCCTTTGCCGACACACCGGCATCCTTCTGCAGCTGTATATACTTTACAAGTCCGTCATATGTCGATATGCTGTCATAGAACATGTCCGAGCTGCTGTTGAGTTTCAGGGGAACAGGAGAGCCGTTTAATATCTCATCAATCGCCTCATCTGGCAACTCCATCACCGGTGTCCTGAGATCGGCATCGTAACGTGCAAGAACAGCCTCTATCTGCTGGAATATTGAAGAACGGCGGTATTTGCCCAACGGTGCCAACGCACCGTCGTATACCGACAGCGAACGGTCAGGAACGACCTTGTCCACATCAACACGGCTCACTACACCCAGTCCCTTGCACTTTGGACAGAAACCCTGCGGAGAGTTAAATGAGAAGTTATGAGGGTCTGGTTCCTTATAGGACAGCCCCGTGACCGGGCACATGAGACGCTTGCTATAGTGGCGCACCGTGCCCGACGGCATCTCCATGAGCATCACCAGCCCATCGCCCTGTACAAGAGCTGTGGCAAGGCTCTGCTTAAGCCTTTGTGTATCCTTGGCATCCACGACAAGTTTGTCGATGACAACCTCTATGTCATGGTTCCTGTAACGTTCGAGCATCATGCCACGCGACATTTCGCAAAGTTCCCCGTCGATGCGCACATTGAGATATCCCTTGCGCATCATCTGCTCGAATAGTTCCTTGTAATGTCCCTTTCTTGCCTTGACAAGCGGCGCAAGCATATATATACGCTTGCCGTCATAATCGGCGAGTATTAGTTCAAGAATCTTCTCCTCGGTATATTTCACCATTTTCTCGCCCGACAGATAGGAGTAGGCGTCGGCTGCACGCGAGAAAAGCAGACGCAGATAGTCGTATATCTCGGTCGTGGTACCCACCGTAGAACGCGGGTTCTTGTTCGTAGTCTTCTGCTCAATCGATATTACCGGGCTGAGACCAGTTATCTTGTCCACGTCGGGACGCTCCATACCCCCCAGAAAATTCCGCGCATAGGTAGAGAAGGTTTCAAGATAACGCCTTTGTCCCTCGGCAAATATCGTATCGAACGCAAGTGACGACTTTCCGCTTCCGCTCAAGCCCGTTATCACGGTGAGCGAATCGTGCGGTATCTCCACATCTATATCCTTGAGGTTGTGCACACGGGCACCGAACACCTCAATTTTCCCTTTTTCGTTTCCCTCGTTATCCATCATTCACCTCCTGTTGCGGTCTCCTCGGTATACCCGCGCAATAGATTCACATCACGGCGGAACTCATAAGAGACGCCATCGGCTCCCTTGGCCGTAATGACCACAAAGTAAACCCCGGCCTTTACCGGCTTTCCCTTGTATGTACCGTCCCATCCGCAGGTCTCACAGTCAATCTCATTGATACCCCACGAATATAGTTGCTGCCCCCAACGGTTATATATGGCCGCACTGAACTCCACAATTGATTTCACGTTGAACACATTGTAATAGTCGTTTATGCCGTCACCATTGGGCGAGAAGGCATTGGGAGCCTCAATCTTCGATTCAGCAAGTATGATTCTGAAAGGTTCATACACCTCAGGACCAAACTCCCAAACTATTTCACTGTCCACAGTACTTGTATAAGTAATTCTGGGCTGTATTATCGTAGTGCCGCTCTCGCGGAGCTCAAGTTCCACATCGGCATCATAGCGCACCAGATACGGCTCGGCCTCACCATCCTTGATAAACTCCCACGCGCAGACAAGCGAGAACCCGTCTACTTCTTCAGCATTAGCATTCAGCCTGATTGTCACCGGAGCCTCACCCGTATATTCATCACCAAAAGCCATCTCAGTTGTTTCACCGGCATTGTCCACCAAATAAGCCACAGGTTCAGGGGCCTCAATATTCACTTGAGCATTGGCAGAGATTGCCACGAACAGAACTAAAAACAGGATTATATTCCTCATAATATCAACAAGTTTTCTCAAATAACGGAAAAACTGTACGGGAAGTATATACAGACCCGTACATTTTAACAAGCAAATATAATGAATCTGCCCGAAAAAACCACACCATTCACAAGATTTTAGGCATTCTGGCATATTCCAAGCTTATAGGCGGGAGCGAACAGCCACACCACACACATGCAATAATGGACTGGTGATTTAAATTTGTGTCAAATTCTGCATGCTCTTTGCTTTTATTGGCAATAAGTTGTATCTTCGCAAAGAAATTGCATAAATGCGCCTAATGGCTTTCAGACAAAAGATATGAGAATACACAAAAGCACGATTTTTGCCATTCTGATGATGCTTGTAGCCATCATTGCCAATGCACAGGAAGGAAAGTTCTTTACCCACACGGTAAGCAAGGGGCAGACACTCTACTCCATCTCCAGAATGTACGGCACGACAGTTGATGAGATAATCAGGCATAACCCTGAATGTGCCGCCAAACTGTCCGTAGGGCATGAACTCAGGATACCACAGAACAATACAGCAATCCAACATGATGCGACATCCGACAACAACAACGCAACCGAGAAATACCACACGATAAAGAGTGGCGAAACACTTTACCGCTTGGGCAAGATGTACGGCATCACCACACAGGCCATATGCGATGCAAACCCAGGCCTCTCAATAGAAAACTTCAAGGCTGGTGAGGTTATACTTATACCCCAAAGCGCAGACAAAGGCAACGGTACAGCACAGGAACAAGTGCAAGAAGAAAGAAAGATAACGTTTACCACACATAAAGTAAAACGAAGAGAGGACCGTGAGGACATTTGTGCCCTATACGGCATTACCGACCAGGAATTGATTGCTGCCAATCCTGAAATAATTTACGGAAAGCTGAAGAAGAACATGATTTTGAAGATTCCCGTGAAAAGCAAGAGCCAGGAAACCAATCCAAATCCGAGAACTGCGTCAGAAGAACATTCGGGAAACGAAATCCTCACACTAGGCAAAGAAGAGGATATTACAATAACACCCGACAACGACACAGACAGCAACGAGAGTGCGCTGAATGTTGCCCTCATTCTCCCTTTCCTGCTCGACAGCTACGCACCAAACGAACAGGTAAAGATGGTAGAATACTACCAAGGATTCCTCATGGCCGTTAAAAAACTAAAAGAAGAAGGATACTCATTCAAAATCAGTACATTCGATTCCGGGCACATGGAGGAGAGCCTTGACAGCCTGCTGTCAAGCGGAGCACTTGACAAGATGGACATCATAATAGGAGCCCTCTACCAGAATCACAACAAAGAACTTGCTTCTTTCGCCAAGAAGAACAGCATACCCCTTGTAATACCTTTCACCAGCAAGGAAGACGAGATTTTCCGCAATCCCATGGTATATGTTGTTAATTCAATGCAATCATACATTATCCCCGAGGCGGCATCGCAGTTTGTAAACACATTCCCTAACGCAAATGTTATATTCATCGAGGATGGTGAAAAGAGCAACAAAAAGGATTTTATAGCAACCCTCACCGAGGAACTTGACAAGAACGGCATTACACACACCACACAGCCCTTAAGCAATTTACTTACAAGCGAGAAGGCAGAAAGGGTATTTAGGGATATACTTGTCCCTGACAAGGACAACATCCTCATTCCGTCATCATCGTCATCTGGCACCCTGAACACACTGTTGCCTACACTTGTACAGACAAGAATTCTCGATGAATCACACAGTTTGCCAGAGTTCAAACTGTTCGGCTACCCCGAATGGCAGATATATGCAAAAGACACACGCGACCAGCTTTATGAACTTGACACATATTTCTACGTAACATTCTACAGCCACTATTCATTGCCCGAGGACTCAAAGTTCCAGAATGAATTCATCAGCCTCTACAACCGCAACATCCAGAACACCTATCCGCGCTACGGAATGTTGGGATACGATACAGGATACCTGTTCCTTCTGGCTGCAAGCAAATACGGTAAGGAAATGCACACAAGAATAAACGAACTCGATTTTACGCCCATACAATCAGGTTTCAAGTTCGAGAGAGTAAACAACTGGGGAGGTCTGATAAACAAAAAGATCTATTTTATCCACTACACCCGCGATTACAATATTGAGAAGATAGATTTTGACAAATGAAAAGAATTATAGCCCTAACACTTGCCCTTCTGCTAACACTCAGCGCGAAGTCACAGGTAGAACAACCAAGACAAATTCTTGAAATAGGTGTCATCGGAGGACTGAATCTTAGCCAGATGGATTTCCAGCCGGACATCAGACAAAAGTACCTGATGGGAGCAAACGGAGGTCTTTTCGCACGTTACACCAGTGAGAAATACTTCGGAATGATTTGTGCAGCACAATTGGAACTCAATTTCTCACAAAGAGGATGGACCGAGAATTTCGATGACGGTACAAACAACGGGTACAGCCGTACACTAAACTATATCGAACTTCCCCTGCTTGCCCATCTTTCATGGGGAAAGGAAAAAAAAGGATTCCAGTTCTTCATAAACCTAGGTCCGCAAATCAGTTTCTTAATGGGAGACAGCGAAAAGTCTGAAGGTAACTGGAAGGCAGAAGACCGCCCCGAATCAATCAGAGCCATATACGGCAAAGAGATTGAAAACAAGTTCGATTACGGAATTACAGGTGGCCTTGGCATTGAGCTGAAGACAAAAGCCGGAAATTTCTTTATTGAAGGACGCTACTATTACGGATTATCCGACATCTACAAGAACTCAAAAACCGACGACTTCGGACGTTCAGCAAACCAGAACATCATCGTCAAACTGGGATATTCAGTAAGAATACTTTAAATGGAACAAATATACCAACAACAAGGGCTGGCTTCGGTTGCGCCAGCCCTTGTTGTTGGTATATTAAATATTACAATCATCTTCCCTTGTACATATCATCGTAGTACTTCTCGTACTCACCACTAGTGATATTGTCCATCCACTCCTGGTTATCGAGATACCAGCGTACGGTCTTCTCGATTCCCTCCTCGAACTGCAGGCTAGGTTCCCAACCCAGTTCCTTCTGCAGCTTTGTCGAGTCTATCGCATAGCGCAGGTCGTGGCCGGCGCGGTCGGTGACATAAGTGATAAGGTCGAGCGACGCACCATCGGGGTTACCTAGCAGGCGGTCAACAGTCTTTATTATAACCTTTATTATATCAATGTTCTTCCACTCATTGAAACCACCGATGTTGTATGTGTCGGCAATCTTGCCGTTGTGGAATATCACGTCAATGGCACGTGCATGGTCAACCACATAGAGCCAGTCACGAACATTCTCACCCTTGCCGTATACCGGCAGAGGCTTGCGATGGCGTATATTGTTTATAAAAAGCGGTATCAGTTTCTCGGGGAACTGGTACGGGCCGTAGTTGTTCGAGCAGTTGGTAACTATTGTAGGCATGCCGTATGTGTCGTGGAATGCACGTACAAAGTGGTCACTGCTTGCTTTTGATGCCGAATATGGGCTGTGAGGATTGTACTTTGTTGTCTCGTAGAAGAAATCCTCTCCATATGCCAAGTGATGCTCGCCCGATGACGCAGTTGTAGTGAACGGCGGCTCTATACCCTCGGGATGGCTCAATTCAAGTGCACCATAAACCTCGTCAGTTGAGATATGATAGAATCGTTTGCCCTCATATTTCTCGGGCAATGACTCCCAATATAGCTTAGCTGCCTGTAGGAG
>JAFYQH010000002.1 GCA_017547205.1 Bacteroidaceae bacterium
CAATAATATAGATGTTGACCCAGCAATGTCATCCCGACAGAGCAAAGCGACGAGGGATCTCTAGCAACAATATACGAGATATCTCACGTTCGTTCGATATGACATCAACGCGTTTTTAGTATGTGGGTCAACTGCTATATTATTACCTAAATAAATGTTACATACTTATGGACAACCGTATAGACCTGTTCACTCCCGATGAAGGCTACGGAATGGAACTTCCCATGTCGAACGAACGCGTCACGGCAGGTTTTCCCTCACCTGCCGAGGACTACACATCGCTTAACCTCGACCTCAACAAGGAACTTATCAGGAACCCGGCATCGACATTCTATGCAAGGGTAAGCGGGCTCTCCATGGCTGACGAAGGAATAAATGACGGCGACCTGCTTGTCATAGACAAGAGTATAGAGCCATATGACGGTTGCCTTGCCGTTTGCTATATCGATGGTGATTTTACACTAAAGAGATTCGAGAAGCACAAGGACTACGGTATGCTTGTGCCAGCCAACAAGGATTTCACACCCATAAAGGTTACATCGGAAAATGACTTCTGCATATGGGGTATCGTAACCTATCTTATAAAGAAAGTATAAGAGATGCACTCCAACCCATTCCCGATGTTCGGACTATGTGACTGCAACAATTTCTTCGTTTCATGCGAAAGAGTCTTTGACCCTTCGCTGAATGGTAGGCCAGTCGTTGTATTAAGCAACAACGACGGTTGCGTTGTGTCCCGGAGCAACGAGGCCAAAGCGTTGGGAATAAAGATGGGGCAACCACTGTACCAGATACGCGATTTCATAAATAAATACGAAGTAAAGGTATATTCAAGCAACTACCACCTCTACGGCGACATGTCGCAGCGCGTAATGGCAACACTCAAGCAACATGCTCCGGCTATTGAGATATATTCCATTGACGAAGCATTCCTTCTGCTGGAAGGAGACTCAACGGAAAAATTGAAGAGATACGGGGAAGAACTTGCACGCACGGTAAGGCGCAACACTGGCATACCTGTAAGCATAGGCATGTCACAGACAAAGACACTCGCCAAGATTGCCAGCAAGCTCTGCAAGAAATACCCCAAGCTCAACAGTGCCTGCCTCATGTACAAGGAAGAGGACATTACAAAGGTCCTGGACAAGTTTGCCATAGGCGATGTATGGGGAATAGGTCGCAGACATGGCAAGATGCTTGCCGAATGTGGTATACATACTGCTGCACAGTTTACGGCACTGAGCGAAACATGGGTACAGAACAGGATGGGGATAACCGGTGTACGCACCTGGCTTGAACTGAAAGGCACTCCCTGCATTGAGTTCAGCCACGAAGACTCCGACAAGCAGTCAATAACCGTTTCGCGCTCATTCTCGAAAGAGCTTTACGAGTTTGAGGAGGTAAAGGAGACCGTCACTACATTCGCAAGCATAGTCGCCGAGAAACTGCGCAGACAACATAGCGTCGCACAGGAACTGCAGGTATATATAATAACCAACCGTCACCGCAATGATAAGCCGCAATACTACGAATGCGGACAGATACTGTTTCCCACTGCCACAGACAGCACACTGGAGATTGTAAAGGCAGCAACAGCAGAGCTAAAGAGAATTTTCCGCAAGGGGTATGGGTACAAGAAAAGCGGAGTAAGAGTAGGCCGCATATCCCCGGCAAACACCGTACAGGCAACACTGTTTGATACTATTGACCGCCCAAAGCATAAAAGGTTGATGGAAACCATCGACCGCATAAATGCAGGGATGGGACGGGAAAGCATAAGGCTTGTAACGCAGGGAACCATTACAGACCATACGAACCGCGAACACCTGTCACCACAATACACAACAAAATGGGACGAGATACTGGTAGTGAAGGTCTGAGACTGCGGCCATAAGGTAGACGGAAGGTGCCATTTCTAAAAAAATCCTATTTTTACGACTAGCAGCATTAATATATTAATATATTAATTTATCTTTGTATAATTGCTTTGTTTTTCAAAAGCCGGACACTTTATAATAACCATAAAAAAACAGAACACTATGTCTATCAAAAACTTGAAAAGAGTTCTAGCACTGGGTATCATTGCGCTATTCTGCGTAATGACAAGCTTTGCACAGACCACATTCGAGAAAGGTAAACTTTACCACATCTACACGACAGGCGACAAAGCCAACATCGTTTATGAAAAAGAGGGCAAGGCTGTCGGCCTTTCCGATCTTGAAGACAAAAACGCTTCACAATACTGGAAGGTTTCGGAGCTTTCGGGCAGCTGGCGCATCATCAACCCGCTCACCAACAATGCACTTCGAGTAAACGGCAACCGCGTAGAACTTGGCGAGAACAACGGTTCGGACGAGGCACAGTTATGGAAATATGAGAACGGTCTTCTCATTCCGTCAAATAGCCCTCATGTTGCGGCTGCGAAGTCAAAGAACGGACTTGTACTCATAAGCAAGGAAAAAGCTGCGACGCTCAAGGCTGCACAGTTCCGCTTCGAGGTATCTAAGTATGCAGGCTTTGACGACAACCTTACATACCTCATCCGCACTGCAACCAACCCTGAAACGGTGCTGGGCAATGGTGATTCAGGCGAGAACAACTCACGCATCGTAGGCGAAGCCTTCAATGCCGACAACAGAGGACAGTACTGGAATGTAAAGACAATTGACCTATACACATTCGCAGTCGAGAATGCATTCTACGGGCAGAATTTCGACGACGGCGGTGGCAACGCAAGCATTGACTATCTGTTGCAGTGGCCGGCTGTAGCAGGCACATGGAACAACGCAAAGTTCAGGTTCGAGCCCGTAGAGGGCAGGAATGGTGTCTATATCATTGCATCGGCCGGCAAAGAGGGCACCATGTATGCACTGAAGGAGGGGCGCATGATGCGCGTTGAAAAGAACCCGGCTGACAGCACTGCATGGTTCACATTCGAGCAGGTAGAGAAGCCCAAGATTGCATCGCCAAAATGGGAGGATGAGACCGTATTCGCCGAGAACAAGGAGCGTGCAGTCGCAACATACATGCCATACAACAACCAGGCCGAGATGCTTGCCGACGCTGCATACTATGCGACACCCTGGACCGAGCCGGTAAACAGCCGCTACATGACCCTTAACGGCACATGGAAGTTCAACCTTGTCAGCGAGCCTTCACAGCGCCCGCTCACATTCTTCGAGGCAGGTTTCGACGTAAGCGCATGGGACGAGATTCCCGTACCGTCGAACTGGGAGATGCACGGATACGACAAACCTATCTACAACAATGTAGAATACCCGCACTCAAACACACCTCCTTTCATCAACGCACGTCCGGGCCACAACGACGGCGGCAAGAACTACGGAATCAACCCGGTAGGTTCATACGTACGCACATTCGAAGTTCCTGAGAACTGGGACGGACGCCGCACATTCATACATTTCGGAGGTATCTACTCCGCTGCTTTCGTATGGCTCAACGGCGAGTATGTAGGCTACACACAGGGTTCAAACAATGTTGCAGAATTCGACATAACCAAGTACCTCAAGAAAGGCGAGAACAAGCTTGCTGTACAGGTATTCCGCTGGTGCGACGGTTCATACCTGGAGTGCCAGGACATGTTCCGCATGAGCGGTATATTCCGCGATGTATACCTGTACAACGTGCCAAAGGTATCGGTTCGTGACCACTACATCACAAGCACGCTGGTCGACAACCGCTGGAGTGCCGATGTGAACGTAAACTTCGAGCTTGACAACCGTGACAACATCCCCGGCAAGAAAAGCATAGTGGCTGCAATCTATGACATGAACGGCAAGATGGCAGCATGCGATACCGCTATAATGAACACTGCAGCACGCATCGCAACACTCAACGGCGACATTAAGCTGAAGGTTGATGACATAAAGCTATGGAGTGCCGAGAAACCCAACCTCTACACCGTACGCATCACACAGCTCGACGAAAACGGCTGCGAAGAGATGGCATTCTCTACAAAATATGGTTTCCGCGACATTGAGATAAAGAACTCAATCGTATACATCAATGGTGAGAGAGTATTCTTCAAGGGTGTAAACCGTCATGACACCCACCCCGTATACGGACGCGCTGTAACTACAGAGAGTATGCTCAAAGATGTGATACTTATGAAGCAGAACAACATCAACACCATACGTACAAGCCACTACCCCAATGCTGCGAGGATGTATGCAATGTTCGACCACTACGGACTCTACTGTTGCGATGAGGCAGACCTTGAGGACCATGCAAACCAGTCGATATCGGACCGTCCGTCATGGATACCATCATTCGTTGACCGCATCAACCGCATGGTACTGCGCGACCGCAACCACGCAAGCGTTGTAATGTGGAGCTTGGGTAACGAGGCCGGTAACGGAAACAACTTCGGGCCATGCTACGATGAGGCCAAACGCCTTGACAGCCGCCCTGTACACTACGAGGGAACACGTTCGAACGGCGACTACGGAGGCGGACGTTTCAGCGATTTTTACTCAAAGATGTACCCAGGACAGGCTTGGATGAAGAAGAATACCAACGATCTTGACAAGCCAATGTTCATATGCGAGTATGCACACGCCATGGGTAACGCTATAGGCAACCTAAAGGAGTACTGGCAAAAGATAGAGGCTTCGAACTCGTGCATCGGCGGCTGTATTTGGGACTGGGTAGACCAGGCCATTTATGACCCGCAGGAGATGAAACAAGGAATCTATCGTCTGCACACAGGATACGACTATCCTGGCCCTCACCAGGGCAACTTCTGTTCTAACGGTGTTGTATCGCCGTTACGTCAGGAAGGTGGAAAGCTCAAGGAAGTGAAGGCTGCACACCAATTCGTAGAACTTGAGATGCCTGAGGTCAATACCGAGTATGGTATTGTGACCATCGCCTTGAAGAATAAGTACAATTTTACAAACCTCGACGAATTCAATGTCGTATATGACATTGTAAAGAACGGCAACGTTGTTTACAATGCCATGACACCAGCCCCCTCTGCAAAGAACGGTGAGACAGCAAAAGTGTGGCTATCCGTAAAGAAGGCCAATATAAACAAAGCCATAAAGAATGGCGATGAACTCCTTATCACCGTACGTTTGCAGCAGCGCAATGCCACCCTGCACGCGCCTGCCGGTCACGAGGTAGCAATGCAGCAGTTCACGCTTGCCGAGCGCGCGCCTCTTGCAGCAATCAAATCAAAGGGAAGCGCACTTGCAGCGACATCTTCGTTGCACGAGACCATTATAGGCAACGACAAGGTGCAGCTCAAGTTCAATGCCGAGACCGCACAGCTCACTGCACTTGCATTCGGCGGCAAGAACATCATCGCCGACGGACAGGGCTTCATTTACAGCAACCACCGCTGGATTGAGAACGACCGTCAGGGTTACGACTATTATGGACCGGACTCTGGTGCGAAACATGCCCAGACGAATGACGGTCTTGAGGAAAACGGTACAATCACCATTGTTGAAGAGAACGGCAACACCATCGTGAAGACAGCACGCAAAGGAACAATTTGCGACACCGAGATCAACTACACAATCTACCCGCAGGGTATTATTGACGTTGAAGCCACATTTGTGCCCAAGAGCGGCAACCTGCGCCGTGCAGGCCTTGTATGCGGCCTTGATTCTACATTCAAGAATGTGGACTATTACGCACTCGGCCCATGGGAGAACACCGTCGACCGAAAGGACGGCGTTGTTGTAGGCCGTTACAAGACAACAGTTGACCAGATGGCCGACCCGTATGTAAAGCCACAGAGCAGCGGTAGCCGCGAGGAGCTTCGAGAGGTTGTATTCACCGACGGCAACGGTACAGGCGTGAAGATTGAGACAGAGGGCAATGCAAGTTTCTCGGCACTCCCCTTCACTGATGAAGATCTTATGAGAGCAGGACACTATTGGGAGATGACAAAACGCCCATACACGGTACTGCACCTCGACGCATGGATGCGCGGTATCGGAAACGCATCTTGCGGACACGACGTAGGCACAATGCCGGAGTACTGCGTTCCGAACAAAAAGTTGAGCTACAAGCTCAGGATTTCTTCTGTAAAGTAACCAGGAGATTAACCATACGAGAATGGAGCGGCCGACAGCTGCTCCATTCTCGTATGCAAGCTATACGTTTCTGATGGCCTGCACCTACCGAGAAGAGAAAAGGATGCCACCAAAAGTAAACCTCCACTTCGAAAACATTTAGTTACAAGTGCACTGCTAGACACATATACCCCGCCCATGGCTTAAATCATAGCGCAGTACACACCCAACCAAAAGGCATAGACAACAACTATGCGCTGACCAGACTGGAAGGTTCTGCCAAAACGCCTGCAAAAATACAAACAAGTAACGCGGCCCTGGATTAGGGGCCGCGTTACTTGTTTGTGTATACAGCAAAAAGCACTATGCTTTAGGCGCAACAAAGCGATAGAAATTACATCCTATGAAATTACCCACAACCAGACAAGGATACAGCACTGCAACATCCGTAATGTGCTCCAAAGTATATGCTGTAGGTACTGTCATATAGTAGAATGCATCGGCAAGACAGTGCGGGAAACCGCAATTGATGAAAAGCGGCACACCGAAAAGCAGAACCAGCGGCTTGCCTTCGCGCGCAAAGGTAACGACGGTGGTCATGATGAAACCACATCCTATTGCAAGCAGACCTGCACGTAACGGCCCTATGGCAAGGCGTGATTCCAGTATCTTCTGCGCCGATGCACCCAAATCCAGAGGCGACATACGAGTCAGCAACGAAACCAGCAGACAACCTACGATATTGGCCAAAAGAATAACTAGAAGCTCACCTATCGCCTTCATCCATCGGGAACGTCCGTCATCATAACGGAGTTGGACAAAACCGGCAGTACCAGTATAAAGCTTCAACTTATAGTTTACGACAGTCAAAAGACCGAAGGAGAACAACACTCCTCCTATTATGTTGGGAAAGGCCAGATAGCCCCAACCGGCAATGGCAACCGCCACGCCTGACAGAATTGCTGAACGGAATGTATTTTGCATAATTCAAATATTTGTTCGTTAGAATATCAATCAGCCCAAGCGGCCCGAATCCGCGACCATACCGCGTATCGTATCGTTCAGGGCACGTTCTTCCATAAGCTGTTCAAGCGGTATATGCATGCGGTAACACCACTGGTGGTCGCGATTGGAAGGCACGTTTATACGCTCATCATCGGGATTGCCACGACGAAGACGTTCATCCATCGCCATCCAATCCTGCCATGCAAAGAGCGCAAATGCCGATGGCGACTGCAGGTGTTGTACAAGAATTGCGCGTGCCACCCTACCGTCCATTTCGACAGGAGCCTTACCCTCAAAGCCCAGGACATTATTGTAGAACTGTTGTGACAGAGCCTCATCCTCGCGCCACCAGCCACGCAGCGTACTCATATCATGCGTAGAGGGGGTGGCAACAGAAAGATAAGGATACTCCCAAGTGCGGGCGAATGTCTCACCGTATAGTTTAGGCATGCGCTGTATTTCGAGAGATAGAATCTGTAGATTCTTCATTACCCATGGCACGCATGCAGGTATCATTCCAAGATCCTCACCACAAGCAGTCATGGTTGTCGACGCAAGAAGAGGCGCAATCTTGCGCATGCCCTCATGGTACCAGAACATCGTATGACGGTTATAATAATAGTCCTCATAAATGTGGTCATAAGCGATGCGGTCACCGAACGCAAGCTGTGCATAGGCTCCCGTATCGCAACCGAGAATACGTGGAACGAATTTACCCTCTTCGTGCAGGTCTCGCATGAAAAGCACATCCCCATACAGGCGCAGAAGAGCCTCCTTCATGGCAGCCGGCAACTTCGGAGCGCGTTCATAAATATAATATGCAAGAAGGTTCGCATTCTCCATTTCGGGCTTGAAGCGGAATGTTCCGTCCTGCAACTGATCGAGGAAAGCCTCTATAACCCGCTTTACCTTGCGCGGGAAAAGTTTCTTCAACAAAGCCTCATCTATGTACGGCTTTGTATGCAGTTCCTCGTCGAACCCGAAACCCGCAGCCTCCAATTCGGCACGGGCAAGAGGCTTGTTCGGCGAAAAGCTGCCCGCAAGACCGCTCTTCGCAGTACGCGGTATCTCCCAAATACGAAAGAAACCGAGTACATGGTCTATGCGGTAGGCATCAAAGAAGCGCGACATGTACTGAAGTCGACGGCGCCACCATGAATAGCCGTCCGCATCCATAACCTGCCAGTTGTATGTAGGGAACCCCCAGTTCTGCCCATCGGCCGAGAACATATCGGGGGGAGCACCGGCCGAAACCGAAAGGTTAAATTGGCTGCGGTCGCACCACACGTCCACGCCATTAGGGGCAACACCTATGGGAATATCACCTTTTAGTGCGATTCCTTTACCGTTAGCATAAGCATGAGCCTCACTCAACTGGGTAAACAGTATATACTGCACGAACGAGTAGAATTCTATTTCACGTGCTGCATCGGGGTATTCGGCCGAAACCCTGTCCCATGTGGCACTGTCATAATAGGGATAATCCTTCCATTCCCACATGTTGCTGTGCAGCCTGGTTGAAAGGAAGCGGTAGATACAATAAGGCTGCAGCCATTGCGCCTGCTCCCTTGCAAACGAGATGTAGCCGTCACTGCCGAGAATATCGGACGAAACCTCGTCGAACAACTCACGCAGATATTTTATCTTGAGCCTGTATACCGCTGCATAGTTGACGGTAGGCAACGCGTTCAGAGCCTCGCGCTCCTTCTGATAGTAAGCATTGCGCTTTGCGCTTGTGAGAACGGGAAGCGTGGACATATCGGTATATACAGGATTCAAAGCAAATACCGATACACAATTATAAGGATAGGAATCCTCGTTGCCGCCACACACCGTGGTATCGTTCAACGGAAGGAGCTGTAGGATGTTCTGCCCGGTAGCTGCAAGCCAGTCGGCCATGAGTTTTATATCACCGAAATCACCGATTCCCCACCCATGCGCCGAGCGCATTGAGAACAAAGGTATAACGGTTCCTGCCACACGCAGCGACGGTGCATCAAAGCGCAGTTCGCCGAGTTGGTAGAAATAGTTGGTCGCAGCCTCGAAATCAGGTAGCATGATATGGCGGTTCTCGCCCTGCTCCCAACGTACAGCCCCATCCTCACCGACAGCTATGAATTTGTAGTGAAGACTCCCGCTCCAGAGATTGGCAACATCAAAGGTAACGCTCCACCTGTTAGGTACACGCTGCTGCATTGGCAAGGCCTTGGACGGATCCCAGTTTCCGAGAACAGCCGCATCACCTGCAAGGTGCAGCCTTTCACCCTTTGCCAACCCGGTGACATAGAGTGAAAATGTCACACTGCGGTTATACCAGTTGATACTCGGCTCGTCGAGAGAAAGACCGCGCTTGTCAAAGAAACGGAACAGGTTGGTCTGCTCATAGTAACCGGTTGGAGAGTTGAGCCACATGTCATAGACAATATAGTTGTCATTGACGCAGTTGAAACGCAGACGGTGAGGCGTATCGTCCCACTCACGACAAGTACTCCTTCCGTCAGTGAGCAGTTCGTAACCATACTGTATGTGGTCGTAATCCTCACTTACTTCCATCGAACCCTGCCACCATCCGCGCTGCACCTCACGCAAAGAGAGCACGCCATTGGTAATGTTCCCGTTATCCTCTAGGACATAGCGTATATACATCACACTGCTGTCGTCTACGTTATATCTTATATTGAATTCAATGAATTTCATTGTTGCCTGTTTTTAGGACTGCATATTCTTTTATAAACCTTGCGAAAATACAAAAAAATACGTGTCGCACAACATCTCGCGGCAACATTTTCGGGCACAAACCAGAAATGGACAAAAAGCATAATGACCGTAAAGGCTTTTGCAACATTCAAAAACAGCTGCCATTTCATTTTTTTACTTTTTTATAGAATAAAACTCCAAATAGGAGTGTATACCTTTGTGTTTAGCTCAAAATGAACTAAATTTGCGCTTGAATGCCTAATGGCAGAACACCCAGAACAGATGAACTACAGACTGCTTCTAATAAGAATCCCGTTGCTCATGCTACTGCTTTTTGCAGCGGCACACACTGCTATTGCCCAGAACGGCAAGAAAGCATTCACGGTTGTTATTGACCCCGGACATGGCGGTGTCGACCCGGGAGCATTGGGAAAGGAATCAAAGGAGAAGAACATAAACATGAGCGTGTCAAGGCTACTTGCCGACATGATAAAGGATAAATACCCCGAGGTAAAGGTCATTTTCACACGCACGAAAGATGTAAAGATACCGCTTGCAAGACGTGCCGACATTGCCAACAACGCCAATGCCGACCTGTTCATATCCATTCACTCGAATGCAAGCAAATCGAGGAGCGCGAACGGCTGCGAGACATTTACGTTAGGTGCCGGCAGCAGTGCCGAAGCAAAGAAGGCCGCGATGTACGAGAACGAAGTAATCCTCTCCGAGGAGAACTTCGAGGAACTTTACAAGGGATTCGACCCCCGCTCAAGCGAGAGCTATATAATATTCGAGCTGATCAGGAGCCACGACATGGAGTTGAGCGCAGACCTCGCACAAATGGTACAGAAAGGCATGGTCAAGCATGGCAAACTGGCCAACAGGGGCGTTTCGTCGGCAGGATTCCTGGTTCTCCACAGAACTGTCATGCCAAGCATTCTTGTAGAGCTCGGTTTCATAACCAACAGCAATGATGAGGACGTGATTGCATCCAAGGAAGGACAGAAGAAACTCGCAAGGGGCATATTCGAAGGGTTCTCAAACTTTTACAGCACATATCACAACGGTGCAAAATTGGAGAGCATTTACAGCAATGACGTTGTTATTGAAGAAGAGAGCGCTGCAGCCAAGGCCAAACCGGCCGAAGGCAAGCCCGTATTCAAGGTACAGATCCTTACATCGGGCAAGAAGCTCACCGGCAACGACAGGAGGCTGAAAGGCGTCAAGGCCGAATACTACAAAGAAAACGGAACCTACAAATACACTTATGGCGCAAGCGAGGATTATAACATTATTGTCAAGAAAAGGAATGAGATTTCCAAAAAGTTCAAGGAAGCCTTCATTGTCGCGTTCCTGAACGGCAAGAGGATAAACACTCAAGAAGCCATAAGAATTTTCAAAAACTCAAGATAATGGAAAAGAACAAAACTTTCACGAGGGAACTTTGGGTTGGACTGTTGGGTATACTGGCACTTCTTGTAATATACCTGCTGATAAACTTCTTTAAAGGAATAAACGTCCTTAACGAAGGAGACAAGTACTATATAAAATTCGACAACATCGGCGAGATTGTAAAGACAAGCCCCGTATACCTCAACGGCTACAAGGTGGGCAACGTAAGCAACATAAGTTACGACTTCAGCGCGACAGATGCCGTCATAGTGGAGATAAGCGTAGACAAGCGCCTGCAGATTACCCAAGGCAGCTATGCCGAGGTAAACAACAAGATGCTTGGCAGCAGCACCATAAGCCTCATGCTTAACAAAGACAATAAGAGGATAATTGCAGGAGATACCATTTACGGATACCTCAATGGCGGCGCTATGAAAGAAGCCGGAGAGATGCTGCCAAAGGTTAACGCAATGATTCCGAAAATCGACTCCATACTAATATCGCTCAACAGCATACTGGGCAACCCTTCGATAAACAGATCTATTGACAATGCGGCACACCTGTCAAGCGAACTGACAAGAACTACAGCTATGCTCAATTCCATATTGAAGGAGGACATACCAGTTGCCACCGAGAAACTGATAAACCTCGAGAACGACATGCTCGCTGTATCCTCGCAGCTAAAGGAGATTGATTACAGAAAAATGTTCGCAACTCTGGAAGAGAGCGTCAACAACATGAAGTCTATTACAGAAGCTCTCAACAGCGGAGATGGTACGGCCGGACTGCTATTGAAAGACAGCACGCTGTACAACAACCTCAATAACGCCAGCAAGGCGGCAACCGCATTATTGGAAGACCTCAAGAAGAACCCCAAACGATACGTTCATTTCTCATTGTTCGGCAGAAAAGAGAAGAACCAGGGAAATTGACCATAAGAGACAAAGAGATAAAGAAGCTGACTAAAAATAGCTCTTTTTATTCAACTTCTTACAAACGAGGGTGTCCCTTTACAAAAAGGGTTGCACTTTTTCGGCGGTAAATTATTTTTACCGCCGAATTTATTTATACACAAGGTATTATTCTTTTGTATTGTGAAACGACTTTGCTTGTAAAATCGTTTGAACTCTAATTTATTTTTGGCGTGTAGTCTTCTATGTAGTCTAAAATAGGACCCAATACAAGTGCGACATATAATATTGCCTATTTTTAATTTTCTGCTGAAAATATTTCATTTTTCTCTTGACTCGTCCCTAAGGGCATATATTAACTTTGCACTCGCCAGCAAATGAATCGTACGATTATGAGTAAATTAACAAAGTTAAAAATCGGAGAGTTCTCAAAGATGATGCAAGTAACAGTTAAGACTCTGCGCCACTACGAACAAAAAGGGTTGCTATTTCCCTGCGAAGTAGACGAGTGGACAGGCTATCGTTATTACAACGTCGAGCAAATGCAGCGGTTGGGCACCATTCGTGGACTCCAACGGCAAGGTTTCACGCTTGAAGAGATCAAAGAACTATTAGAGGATGGTGCGCAGATACCAAGCATTGACCAGCTGACTCAAAAGATAGAGGAGACAGAGCGACAATTGCAACTGCTGATGGAGCGCCGTAGTCAATTGCTTAAATGGGTGGACTCTCAAAAACAGATCAAAAAAATGGGAAAATTTAGTATTCAAGCCTTGCCCGAGATTATTGTGGCAAGCCATCGTGAAGTGATTTCTAATTACGCTGCTCTTGGACAATTGTGTGTAGAGACAATTGGTCCCGAAATGCACCGCCTCGGATGCAAATGTACAGAGCCAGGCTATTGCTTTACCATTGAGCACAACAAAGAGTATCGCCCCACTGACATTGACATCGAGTATTGCGAACAGGTGGAAGAAATGGGCACAGACAACGATATCATACAATTCAAGCGTTTTGCTGCTGTGCCCAAGGCGCTATGTATGAAACATATTGGTCCTTATGAACGCTTCCACGAGTCATTCACCGAAGCTTTTGCTTATATGGAAGAGCAAGGCTACAAACTTGCTGGGCCTCTTCGTACCTCCTACATTGACGGAGTATGGAATCAGGAAGACCCAGAACAATGGTTGTCGATAATTCAGATTCCTATTGAGGCATAAATTGAGTGGCGTATGTAGTGAACATTGTAGTTCGCTCATACGCCACCTTAGTTTATTCACAATGCATCTCTGGAAGATGCTTGATTTCAGTGCTTTACTTTCAAAAGTTTTATATGCCTTTGCATTTGTAGTTTTTTGGCTTAATTACGATCTTCATGTAGTCTTCTATGTAGGATATCGCAATTTTCGTAAAACCCAATACTGAAAATCAATTAGTTAAAAATTAAAAGGCCTCTCCTTTTTGGGTCATCCTCTTTATTTATCTTGCGAACAGCTTTGAATCGACCAGTGCACCATGCCGGTCATATACCTTTATCATGTAATAACCGGGGGCAAGACCTACCGTACTTAGCCTACAACTGTAGCGGCCATTGTATATAACCCTGCCATACGTGTCGCTTACCACAACCCTATAGCCCCATCCGTGAAGTTCCGGAAGCTCTACCACGTCAACAAATGCCTGTTCTGCACCGAACGTTACGACAGCCGGCTCACTCTCGATGCCATACGCATTGACAGCTGTAACGGCGACACTCATCACCGACCTCGTTGAACAATCCCAACGGAAAGATGTCGTGTCCACCGCCGATGACAGAAGATTCCCTATATTGTCAATATCAACAACACTGTCAAGCGCACCATACACATTGTACCTTATTGCAGGGAAGCCATCTTCAGCATCCATCCTGTCCCATTCCACTGATATGCCGTTCCTATCCCTGAGCGCCTTCAGTCCCGACGGACTGACTGGAGCATTGCCAGCCCAATCCATTGGTGGCACAAGTGCCGGAGCAGCATACACCCTACTATAGACAGGAGCACCCAAAGCAAGCAGCTGCTCGACCCTGAACATCGCAGTTCCCGCCGTACCGGCACTCCTCGAAGTGTTCAGTTGGCGCTCTATCTCAATCTGAGGCCACCCGCCGTACTGTTTCATCAGACGATAGATTCCTATTCCTGGGACTATATGACGGCCGCAGGAATTCTCCTGCCAATCGAGCACGAATGGATAGAAATTGTTGCCGTCGAAATATATCATTGGGAATAGCGCATCCATAATACCATCGCGCACCCACGCCTGCGCATCCTGATATACAGCATTATAGGCATCCCATCCCAATGACCTGTAGCGTGCCAGGTTATTGTACTTGCCGAGAGGTGCACAACTGACACGTACCCAGGGCTTGAGTTCCTTGACACACCGGTAAAGAGCCGAGGCAATTGCCGTTATGTTGTCACGGCGCCAGGCCGCAAGAGTGCGTCCCTTGCCATACTTGCGGTGCAATACCGCATCGGGATACCCATTAGTGCGGTCGGGATAACGTATGTAGTCGAAATGTACACCGTCAACATCGTAGCCAGAAACAATCTCCCTGACGAGATTCACAAGATAGGGGGCCACTGCCGGATTACCCGGCTCCATGAACCATTCACCTTTGTAATGGGTACAGAGTTCCTTGCTTTTACGGGAGAGGGCCAGTTTCCCCTGGCGGCGTATATGTTCGTCCTTACCCAACGGCATGGTAACTATCCACGCATGGAGCTGCATTCCCCGCTTGTGGCACTCCTCAATAGCAAAAGCCAGAGGATCGTAGCCTGGAGATCTGCCCTCCACTCCTGTAAGCACATGCGAGAAAGGCTCTATCAATGAAGGATATATGACATCGCCACGCACACGTGTCTGCAGCATAACCGTATTCACATTGAGATCCTTCAACGAGTCGAGCAGAACAATAAGTTCTTTCTTTTGTTTTGGAATATCGGACGAGGACTTTACCATCGTATTTGGCCAGTCAAGATTCTCGACCGTAGTAAGCCACACTGCACGATATTCATATTTAGGCGTATTGCATAGCTGTGCGTATAACGGCACAGCGCACAACAGCATCATTGACAGGAATATGTAAAATTCTTTTTTCATGTCTAAAAATAATTACAAATGTACTTATTTTCATGCGTTTTTATAAAGACGTTCCCAAATATTTTGTATTTTTGTATGATTTCGACCCGGCATTACATGATACCGGTCTTAATCACAGAAAACCATTTGTTCTAAAATAACGATAATACAAATTCATAAAATCATTTGCATTATGACAAAAGCAAAAAAATTTATCACTTGTGACGGAAACCAGGCAGCAGCGCACATTGCCTACATGTTTTCCGAGGTAGCAGCCATCTACCCTATCACACCATCTTCGACAATGGCAGAGTACGTTGACGAATGGGCAGCACAAGGCCGTAAGAACCTCTTCGGCGAGACAGTGTCGGTGCAGGAGATGCAGTCAGAGGGCGGTGCAGTCGGCGCACTTCACGGCTCATTGCAGGCAGGAGCCCTGACAAACACCTTCACCGCATCGCAGGGTCTTTTGCTTATGATTCCCAACATGTACAAGATTGCCGGTGAGAAACTGCCTACCGTATTCCACGTTTCGGCACGTTCGCTGGCCGGAAACTCACTCAGTATTTTCGGCGACCACATGGACGTCATGGCTTGCCGCCAGACAGGTTTCGCAATGCTCTGCGAAGGTTCGGTACAGGAGGTAATGGACCTTGCAGCAGTGGCACACCTCTCTACACTGAAGAGCCGCATTCCGTTCTTGAACTTCTTTGACGGATTCCGCACATCACATGAAATACAGAAAATCGAACTAATAGAGCAGGAGGAGATAGCTCCGCTTGTTGACTGGGACAGCATACAGGCGTTCCGTGACAGGGCGTTGAGCCCAAGCTCACCTGTTGTACGCGGTACAGCGGAGAATCCCGAGACATTCTTCACACACAAGGAGAGCGAGAATCCCTTCTACAACGCGGTTCCCGACATCGTTGCCGACTACATGAAGGAGATTTCTGCCATAACAGGCCGTAACTACGCCCCGTTCACATACTACGGTGCTGAGGATGCCGACCGCGTAATAATCGTGATGGGTTCGGCAACCGAAGCTGTAAAGGAGGCTATCGACTACATGAGCGCAAGAGGCGAAAAAGTCGGCCTCGTGAGCGTACACCTCTACCGTCCGTTCTCGGTGAAGTACCTTGCAGCCGTTATGCCAAAGACAGTGAAGCGCATTGCAGTCCTCGACCGCACCAAGGAGCCCGGCAGCCATGGCGAGCCGCTCTACCTCGATGTCATGGAGGCATTCAACAGCACACCTGAGCTGAAGGAGATAAACCCTGTAATCGTCGGTGGCCGCTTCGGCTTGAGCTCGAACGATACCACTCCGTCCATCATCATGGGCGTATACGAGAACCTCGCCCTGCCCGAGCCGAAGAACCACTTCACTATAGGTATTATCGATGACGTAACCTTCCTTTCATTGCCAAAGAAGGAGGAGATTGCAGTTGTCGACGGCATGTTCGAGGCGAAGTTCTATGGTCTTGGTGCCGACGGTACCGTAGGTGCCAACAAGAACTCTGTAAAGATCATCGGTGACAACACAAAGAAGCACTGCCAGGCATACTTCTCATACGACTCGAAGAAGTCGGGCGGTTTCACATGCTCACACCTGCGTTTCGGTGACAAGCCAATACGCAGCACATATCTTGTGAACACCCCGAACTTCGTAGCCTGCCACGTACAGGCATACCTTCGCATGTATGATGTGACACGCGGCCTTCAGAAGGGCGGAACATTCCTGCTTAATACAGTATGGGAAGGCGATGAACTTGCAAAGAACCTGCCCAACAACATAAAGAAGTATTTTGCCGACAACAACATCACAGTCTACTACATCAACGCAACTAAGATTGCTCAGGAAATTGGCCTAGGCAACCGCACCAACACCATTCTGCAGAGTGCATTCTTCCGCATCACACAGGTCATCCCTGTTGACCTTGCAGTAGAGCAGATGAAGAAATTCATCGTGAAGTCATACGGCAAGAAGGGCCAGGATATTGTCGACAAGAACAATGCTGCTGTTGACCGCGGTGGCGAATACCGCCAGATGGCAATCGACCCCAACTGGTCGAAGCTGCCGGCTGATGTCGAGGAGAAGAAGAACGAACCCGAGTTCATTACAAAAATAGTACGCACCATCAACGCACAGAAGGGTGCCGACCTCCCAGTTTCAGCATTCAAGGGACTCGAGGACGGTACATGGCCTGTAGGAACATCGGCATACGAGAAGCGAGGTGTAAGCGCATTCGTTCCCACATGGAACGCCGAGAACTGTATACAGTGTAACCGATGTGCATTCGTCTGCCCCCACGCTGCAATACGTCCGTTTGTAATGGACGAGAAGGAGGCTGCCGGAATCAACGCCGACAAAATCGAGATGAAGGCACCTCTTGCCATGAAGGGCATGCAGTTCCGCATTCAGGTAAGCGTTCTCGACTGTCTTGGCTGCGGTAACTGTGCCGACATATGCCCGGGCCACCCGAAGACAGGAAAGGCACTCACCATGGTTCCACTGGAGCAGGAGAGACACGAAGCTGCAAACTGGGACTACTGCGTGGAGAATGTAAAGAGCAAGCAGTCACTTGTAGACGTGAAGAGCAACCCGAAGAATTCACAGTTCGCTACCCCGCTCTTCGAATTCTCCGGTGCATGTTCCGGCTGTGGAGAGACACCATATGTCAAGTTGCTCACGCAGTTGTTCGGTGAGCGTGAGGTTGTCGCGAACGCGACAGGATGTTCGTCAATATACACCGCATCAGTACCATCAACGCCATATACTACCAACGAGAAGGGCGAGGGCCCGGCATGGGGCAACTCATTGTTCGAGGACTTCTGTGAGTTCGGTTTGGGTATGAAGCTTGCCGAGAAGAAGATGCGCGAGCGTCTTGAGAGGTTGCTTGCCGAGATACAGACATACCGCAGCTGCCCCGAGGAGATGAAGGAACTTGCACAGAAGTGGATAGACAACAAGGAGAATGCTGATGTGACAAAGGAGATTACTCCTGCTATAATCAAGGCGTGCGAGGAATTCGAGAGCGACACCAGCGAACAGATTCTTGCAATCAAGCAGTACCTCGTGAAACGTTCACAGTGGATAATCGGTGGTGACGGTGCATCATACGACATTGGTTACGGAGGTCTCGACCATGTAATAGCATCGGGTGAGGACATTAACATCCTTGTCCTCGATACCGAGGTATACTCAAATACGGGTGGACAGTCATCAAAGGCAACCCCGCTTGGTGCCATTGCGAAGTTTGCCGCAGCCGGTAAGCGCATACGCAAGAAAGACCTTGGTATGATTGCGACAACATACGGTTACGTATACGTTGCCCAAATAGCAATGGGCGCAAGCTACGACCAGTGTCTGAAGGCTATTCGCGAGGCCGAAGCTTATCCAGGACCGTCACTTGTAATTGCATACGCTCCATGTATCAACCACGGCATCAAGAAGGGCATGGGCAAGGCTCAGGCCGAGCAACAGGCTGCCGTAGAGTGCGGATACTGGCACTTGTGGCGTTACAATCCGACACTTGAAGAGGAGGGCAAGAACCCGTTCACTCTCGACAGCAAGGAGCCACAGTGGGAGAAGTTCCAGGAGTTCCTGCAGGGCGAGGTGCGCTACGCATCACTGGCAAAGCAGTTCCCGTCCGAGGCACACGAGCTATTCGCAGCAGCTGAAGGCATGGCGAAAAAGCGCTATGCAAGCTACCAGCGCATGGCTAAGCTCGACTGGAGCACTGAGGAGACCGCAGAATAAGCATTTGCCTAACATTTGAACAGGAGCGGGAGCATCGACGGATGTTCCCGTTCTTTATTCATGATGAACCAACAAGGTATATATATTGTTATCCATACACTGATTACAAACCTTTAAAAACGGATAACAATGTCAACATTAACAAAAAGCGTAAGACTTGGCGTAGCAACACTCGCCATAATGAACGTAACAGCAGTGGTATCATTGCGAGGACTGCCTGCAGAGGCTGAATACGGAATAAGTTCGGCTTTCTACTACCTCTTTGCCGCATTGGTATTTCTTATTCCAACATCTTTTGTTGCGGCAGAACTTGCCGCAATGTTTCAGGACAAGCAGGGCGGCGTATTCCGCTGGGTAGGAGAGGCGTTCGGAAAGAAGACTGGTTTCGTAGCCATATGGCTACAGTGGGTAGAGAGTACCATATGGTACCCGACAGTACTAACCTTCGGTGCCGTATCACTGGCCTTCATAGGCATGAATAGCACAAGCGACATGTCACTCGCATCGAACAAGCTCTACACCCTTGTAATTGTACTTGCCATATACTGGGGCGCTACATACATCTCGCTCAAGGGTATGGGCTGGGTAAGCAAGGTTGCGAAGATAGGAGGCCTCATCGGCACCATAATACCTGCAGCCCTGCTGGTAGTGCTCGCCATAATATACCTTATAGGCGGCGGTAAGTCTCAGATGGATTTCGGCGGCAGCTTCTTCCCCGACATAACAAAGCTCGACAACCTTGTTCTCGCATCGGGCATATTCCTTTTCTATGCAGGAATGGAGATGACCGGCATACACGTTAAGGAAATGGAGAATCCAAGCCGCAACTACCCGCGTGCCGTATTTCTGGGAGCCATAATAACCGTGCTCATATTCGTGCTGGGAACATTCGCATTGGGTATAATAATTCCGCAGAAGGACATAAACCTGACACAGAGCCTTCTTGTAGGATTTGACAATTACTTTAAGTTTGTAGGCATGTCATGGCTATCCCCGATAATAGCCATAGCCCTTGCATTCGGCGTGCTCGCGGGCGTTCTCACCTGGGTGTCGGGTCCATCAAAGGGTATCTTCGCCGTGGGAAAGGCCGGTTACCTGCCACCGTTCATGCAGAAGAGTAACAGCATCGGCGTACAGAAGAACATTCTCATGATACAGGGCGGAATAGTAACACTGCTGAGCCTGCTTTTTGTCGTAATGCCATCGGTACAGAGCTTCTACCAGATTCTCTCACAGTTGACCGTGTTGCTGTATCTTATAATGTACCTGCTCATGTTCGCGGCAGCGATATACCTGCGCTACAACATGAAGGACGCGCCGCGCCCGTTCCGACTGGGCAAAAGCGGCAACGGAGTGATGTGGATTGTGGCAGGAGTGGGATTCCTTGGCAGCCTGCTGGCATTCGTACTCAGTTTCATCCCCCCGGCACAGATTGCAGTAGGCAGCAATGCCGTATGGTATGCAGTGCTATTCATTGGCTGTATTGTGGTAGTCGGTGCACCTTTTATAATATATGCCATGCGCAAGCCTCATTGGGTCGACAAAGAGTCCACATTCGAACCGTTCCATTTCGAGAAATAAAAGCAATGAAGATGAAAATATGCAGTGCCTGGATAGAATTTCCGGCACTGCATATTTTTTACTATATTCGCGGACAAACAGTATTGCCATGAAAAATACACTTGCCATATTTACCGCTGCACTCATGCTTGCATGCACACCCGAAAAGGAAGCAGATTATGCATCGCTCGTGAACCCGCTTATAGGCACTGACTACAAGGGGAATGTATACCCCGGAGCACAGGCCCCGTTCGGCATGGTACAGTTGAGTCCCGACAACGGACAGCCCGGATGGGACTGGATTGCCGGTTACTTCTACCCCGACAGTACCATCGCCGGGTTCAGCCACACCCACCTCAGTGGAACCGGAGCCGGTGATCTCTATGACATAAGCTACATGCCAGTGACCTACCCACTGCGTGAGGTTGCTGCACCGCTGGGAGTACACTCAATATTCAGCCACAACCGCGAGAAGTGCGAAGCCGGGTACTACCGCGTGCACCTCGACAGCTACGGAATAGATGTGGAATTGACAGCCACAGAACGCTGCGGAGTACAGCGCTACACTTATCCCACAGCCGAAGCAACCGTCCTTCTAAACCTTGGCAAGGCCACCAACTGGGATGCCACAACAGATACATATATAAGAAAGGTTGACAGTGTGACCATTGAGGGCTACCGCCACTCCACCGGCTGGGCAAGAGGACAGCAAGTCTATTTCCGCAGCCGTTTCTCGCGCCCCATTACAACCATGCAGTGCGACAGCATAACCATTGCAGCAGATATGACAATAAAGAAAGCTGTGGGCAAGATACGCCTTGACTTTGCCCCGTGTGATAGCCGCCACCTTGTAGTAGTAACGGCACTCTCCGGTACAGGCCTCGAAGGTGCAGCAAAGAACCTTGCTACCGAAGCATCACACAACGATTTCGACCGTTACCGCAACGACACGCGCTCGCAGTGGAACAGCCTTCTGTCGCGCATAGAGGTTAAAGGCGGCACACACGACGAGCAGGTTTGTTTCTACACCGCACTCTACCGCACCATGATAGCCCCCACGCTCTACTGCGACGTTGACGGAATGTACAGGGGAGTAGACGGCAAGAACCACCTGAGCGAAGGATGGCAGAACTACTCCACATTCTCGCTATGGGACACCTTCCGCGCCGCACACCCGCTGTTCACATACACTGCACCCGAGCGTGTGCCCGACATGATAAACTCATTTATAGCCCACTATGAGCAACACGGCCGCTTGCCGGTATGGAACATGTGGGGAAGCGAGACCGACATGATGATAGGCTACCACTCCGTGCCAGTCATTGCCGATGCTTACCTAAAGGGATTCCGCGGTTTCGATGCCGAGAAAGCACTTGAAGCTTGCGTATCCACAGCCAATGACGACAATTACCGCGGAATAGGGTTCTACAAGCAGCATGGCTACGTACCGTACGATATAACAGACCCCTACAATGCCGACAACTGGAGCATGTCGCGCACGCTGGAATATGCCTACGACGACCACTGTATTGCACGCATGGCCGAGGGCCTGGGGCAAGACAGTATTGCCGAGGTGTTCTACCGCCGTGCCGAGAACTGGCGCAACCAGTACAACCCTGCAACCACATTCATGCAACCACGCGACAGCAAGGGGGATTTCCAGCCGCAGTTCAGCCCCGACGGATATACCCCGCACATATGCGAGAGCAATGCATGGCACTACATGTGGAGCGTACAGCACGACATCGACGGCCTTATAGCCCATGTGGGCAGGGAGAGGTTCGCGCAGAAGCTCGACAGCATGTTCACCTACTCCCCTGCCTGGAATGCCGACCTGCCGATATTCAGCACAGGCATGATAGGCCAGTATGCACACGGAAACGAGCCGAGCCACCATGTGGCCTACCTGTTCAACCGCATAGGCAAGCCCGAAAAGACACGGCAGTATGTGACACAGATAATGCGTGAGATGTACCGCAACGCGCCCGACGGCCTATGTGGCAACGAGGATTGCGGGCAGATGTCGGCATGGTACGTCATGTCTGCCATTGGGTTCTACCCCGTTAATCCTTGCGGCGGCGAATACGAGCTTGGCATGCCGCTGTTCCCCGAGGTGACACTGCACCTTGCGAATGGAAAGAGATTTACCATTGTCTGCCATTTTTCGGAGCAAAATGAAGAATCACTACACAAAGTACTGCTCAACGGCAAGGAGCTCAATGGTACTACCATCACCCACCGCGACATAATGAACGGAGGAACGCTAGAGTTCAAGTAAAATGCCGCACAAGTACACCAATAAACACAAATGGATGAAGTTCGCTTCATCCATTTGTGTTTATTAATGCGTTTCACCACCCTCAACCTTGTAGCCGTTAGGATAGATGAGCAACACACTGGTATTGGGATAGTCGCGCTGCAACTGCACGAATACGTGGTCGAGCGACGGACGGAAGGAAATTGAACCCTTGCGAGCGCTCACCACAATGAGCAGATGGTCCTCGTGTATTATCTTTGAGAGACGCTTCAGGTCGTTGCCGCCATCGGTCTCAAAGAAGCTTGCCGCAATAGGCGGATAACCCTTGAGAAGTTCCTTTATCCTACCCATTGTTTCGGGGTGTCCATGATACATCATTTTGCATCCCAAGCCACTGGACATGCGCGCGGTCTCCTCTACCCAATATGAGAAACCGGCCTCGTACTCGGCCTTGGCCGGGAAAGTTATATGTATGGTACGCACGGTGTTCAACGGGATGTTCATACGAGCCATTACGACCTGGCAGTCTAGTGCATTGAGTACCTCGGGGAGCACATGGCCGAGAAATGTATCGTTAGCGGTCTCCTTCTTGTGGAAGCCCAGTATAAGCTCTCGGTAGTCGTTCTCCTTCACCTCGTGTATGATACCGTGCGCAAGATTGGTTGTAAGGCGTATTTTAGTAAGCAACGGCACATTAACAGAAGCAGCAATATTGGCGGCGGCATCAAGGACTTTCGTTCCGCGTGCCTGGCGGCTCTTGTCCTCGTCAAGCACGACCGTGATGGCCGAAAGAGGTATCTTGCTGTTATCCTTACGCACTAGCAGGGCAAGGTCCATCAGTTTGTCAACCATATTAGGGTTAGCGAGGGCAAGCAGGGTCTTCTTCGACGACGTAGATGACGGCATATCAAGTATACCATCGGACACGACAAGCTTGCGCGATGCCCTGTCGGAGACTATGGAACTGACTATGCATGTAACAAGGATAAGAAGGATTGTCCCGTTGAGCACATCATCACTGAGCAGACGTGAACCGTCGGACAAAACAATACCATGGCCGACGATGGCAGCAGCAAGAGTAGCAGCAGCCTGTGATGTACTGAGACCGAACATCAAGTTCTGCTCGTTACCCGACATTCTGTATGTCTTCGCCACCAGGAACGAGGCAAGCCACTTACCAGCCAGAGCTGTTGTAACCATCGCCCCGGCCACGACGAGCGAATCACCTCCGTTGAAAAGGACGCGCACATCTATCATCATGCCCACGCCTATGAGGAAGTATGGAATGAATATGGCATTTCCCACAAAGTCAATACGTCTCATGAGCGGTGACGAGTGAGGGATAAGGCGGTTCAGTACAAGGCCGGTAATGAAGGCACCCAAAATGCCCTCCATTCCTGCAAGTTCCATCATACCCGCACCCAGGAAAAGCATCGCAAGCACAAAAATATACTGTATGACACTGTCGTTGTATGTACGGAAGAAGTAGCGTGCTATACGCGGGAACAGGAATATTATTAGCCCGGCTATGGCGATGAGCTTCACAAGCATGAACAGCACGAACCATATGCTGGCTTCGCCGGTAAACGTACCGGCCACAACTGCAAGCACAAAGAGTGTGAGCGTGTCGGTGATAATGGTACCACCCACGACAACGTTTACACAACGCAGACGCGAGAGGCCGTATCTTGCCACAATCGGATAGGATATGAGCGTGTACGAGGCATACATGCTGGCAAGCAGCAGCGATGCAATGAAACTGAAACCTAGGATATAAATGTTGGTCACCATGCCCAATGCTATGGGTATGAGGAACACGGAAAGTCCCATAAGGATAGCACCTCCCTTGGCCTGCTTCATCTCCTGCATGTTTATCTCGAGACTGGCTAGGAACATTATGTAGTAGAGTCCCACCTTTCCAAAGAGCTCGAAGCTATCGTCACGTACAAGAATATTGAAGCCGTTAGGTCCTATGAGCAGACCTGCCAATATCATACCGATGATATGCGGCAAGCGCAGTTTGTTGAATAGCAACGGTGCGAAAAGAACAATACAGAGCACCCCCAGGAATATCCATGTGGGTTCTGTTACGGGAAAGAGGGAACTGAAATTCATCTTCTACAACTATTAATTCTTACCAACTGTATGTAAGACCCAGAGTCATGAGTTCCTTGAACTGCCAATAGCCATAATCGGCATCATATAGCCCCGGAGCACTGTCATCGAAGCGAGCATACATGCTTAGAGAAGCCGAGAAATAACGTGTAAGGGCAATATCGAACTTGGTTTCCATATGAAAGAAAGCTCTGGCATAGTTAGTATAGTACTCGGCCTTTGCCCAGAAATTGACTATATTGAACAGTTTCATGGACGGAACGGTAACCACCAGTTGTGTACCGAAATCCTCCTTGTGATGGCGTCCCTCCTTTATGCCGTAACGCCCTGCAAGATGTCCATAACGCACAAACTTGTAGTTATATGCCGACAAAGGTGCCAAATATATATCGAGTGTAAAATTCTTCCATTTTGGCTTGTAATTGAGACCGACCGAGAAATTGGCATCGAAAGGAGCCAAGAGTTTTGATACGAAGTCGTAACTATTAACCGGATAGTTGGGAAACATTTGAGTTTCCAGCGTCATACGCGCAGCAACATCAAGATTCTTCATGAGCCTGTAACCAAACTTTGACTCCAGCCTAAGCCTGTCGGTATTAGTTCTGAAACTATGCAGTGTGTCGGCCTTCGATGTAGCAAAGCCAAGGTCGACATCTATATGATTGGTCATATTAATGCGGTTCTTGTCGTCATATTTAAGATCAAGATCAACCTCGCCCAGCATGGTCTTGTTGCTCTCACCGCCCTGATACCAGTTATCCGATATGTAGTTCTGTGAAAAGCGCAGTGCCACCTTGCCATTGAAAGTCCAATAATTGGGCCTTACAACTGTTGTCTTCATGTCACCGGCAACGTTCTGGGGCATATCAACTTTATCGATAATTACAGCCGGTGTCCTCATTCTCGTATCGTTGGACACAGGCTTTGCCTTTCGGAGATCGGCTTCTGTCATGGCAACAGCTTCGGGATACGTCCTGTAAAGGTTCATCATCACGCCATTGATTACTGCAGCACGTTTGCTGTCGAGCGCAAGAGCATCGTTGTCGTCCGTAGCCTCCGCATCGCCCTGCACACTGAATGCATCACTAATAATACCACTGTACAAGACTGGAGAGAAGAACATTTTCGCAAAAACAGGATTTGTCCTGTCCTCATCACTCTCTACAGCCATCTGTTTCGAAGCTGCAACCAGACTGTCGAGTTCCGCATTGAAATGTTCCGATACTGCCGAGAATTTCTGGGCAGGAATATCAAAGCACGCAAATATAAGGAACAATATAACAAGTAAAGTTGTTTTCATAGTATACGAATTGCTTGTGCGAAGATAATACAAAAAGACCGTTTATTAAAATAAATATTATTTTAGAACTATCCACACACCTTCTCAGCTGAAATTTATATTCCACAAATAGCCTTTTATATCTTTATTTTTACTAACTTCGCGCCGAATTGCGCACTATTGCGGAAACCCACAAACAAAAGATACAGGAACAGACATGGATAAAAGAAGCATCATCGGATATGTACTCATTGGTATTGTACTCATTGGTTACTTCATGCTCAACCAGCCCAGTGCCGAGGACATGGCAAGACAACAGAGATACAATGACTCGATAGCAATCGTACTCAAAAACAAGGAACTTGCCGAGAAGGCACAGGAGCAGATAAGGCTCAATGAAATAGAAGCACAGAAAAACGACTCCACCGACATACTGTTCAATGCTCTGAACGGAACGGAGGAGACCATAATATTGTCCAACGACCTTGTAAAAGTAAACATATCCACACTCGGAGGTACCGTATCATCGGTCATACTCAAGGAATACAGAAACCAGCAGGGAAGCGAGCTTGTCATGTTCGACAAGAACGACAAAGTTGCCGGTAAGGAAAGAAACACGCTTAACTTTGTATTCGAAGGCAAGCAGGGTGTAAGGAATATAAGTACCGACAACCTATATTTCACCGCATTGGACAGGAACGAAAATTCCGTAACGATGCGCCTGGCGCTTGGCACCGACAAGTATGTTGACTTCAGATACAGGCTCAACGGCTACATGCTCGACATGCATATCGACGCCCATAACATGGACGATATTCTAAGTACCAAGAAAGATGTCGAAATCGAGTGGAGACAGTATGCCCGTCAGCATGAGCCGGGATATGAGTTTGAGCAGCGATATACAAACATAACATACAAGCCAACGAACGACGACAGCGATTACCTGAGCGAGATGCAGGACGAGAGCGAGAAGTTCACGGAGCCTATGAAATGGATTGCGTTCAAAAACCAGTTCTTCTCATGCATAATGATTGCCGGGAACGAGTTCAGTGACGTAAATCTCGATTCCAGAAAGATTGAGAAAGGACAGGACATGCTCAAGAGCTTCTCGGCAAGTATGAACGCCCCTTTTGACCCTACAGGACGCGACGCAACAGGCATACAGTTCTACTTCGGTCCTAACAGGTTCGGTACACTACAGGAGTGTAGCGGCATGTCACTAAACGCCGGTGACGACCTTGAGCTGGAGGAGATAATCTACTTTGGATGGCCTATTGTACGCTGGATAAACCGCTACTTCATCATGTACCTGTTCGACGGTCTCTCGGGCCTTGGACTGAACATGGGTCTCGTACTCATACTGCTTACCATAATCGTAAAGGTCATCGTATACCCCTTTACAAAGAAGTCATATGTTTCATCGGCAAAAATGCGCGCACTCAAGCCGTACATCGACGAGATAAACGCCAAGTACACTAAGAAGGAGGATGCTCTGAAGAAACAGCAAGAGATTATGGGACTCTACTCCAAGTATGGTGCAAGCCCCATGGGCGGATGCCTGCCGATGCTCATACAGATGCCCGTATTCATCGCTCTTTTCAACTTTGTCCCCAACGCAATTGAACTGCGACAGGAAAGTTTCCTTTGGGCGCATGACCTTTCGGCCTACGACTCGCTGATAAGTTGGGACCAGCCGATATGGCTCATAGGCAACCACATAAGCATTTTCTGTCTCCTGTTCTGCGTAACACAGATAGTGAACACTTACTACACAAGCCGCATGCAGCCGAGCATGGGAGGCTCCGAGATGGAACAGCAGCAGAAGATGATGCGCTGGATGATGTACCTCATGCCGGTAATGTTCTTCTTCATGTTCAACGACTACTCATCGGGACTCAACTTCTACTATTTCGTATCCACCCTCATCAGTGTCGGCATATTCATCTACCTGAGACGCGCCATCAAGGAGGATGAACTGCTCAAGAAGATGGAGGCATACGCAGTGAGCAACAAGAACAATCCTGCAAAGAAAAGCAACATGATGGCACGCCTCGAAGCACTCCAGGAGCAGCAGAGAAAACTTGCCGAAGAGCAGGAGAGAATGAGAAACGCAAGAAAGAACAAGAATAAATAATACATAAATGGGACTTTTCAATTTTTTCAAGAAAAAAGAATCGGCTGAACATGTCGGAGGCATGGAGGACTTCATGACCCTCATACGTGTATATTACCAGTCGGTACTTGCATCGAACCTCGGTATAACAAACGTGAACATGCTCCCCGACCTGGCGACATTCAAGCGCACGCTCAAGGTCGCAACGCAGAACAACAAACTGGGCGTAGCTGAGAAAAGCCGCTGCAGGAAGATGCTCGAGCAGATATACGGGCTCAACGAAACATTCTTCAAGGAGATAGACCTTTCGGTAAAGAAGAACTGCAAGAAGATGCAGGATGCACAAGCCTACCTCTTTGCAGTACAGGGCTTCAACAACGACCTCATGATGCTCGTAGGCAACCTCATGAAATGGAAGTTCCGCGTACCGGGCTTCATGCACAAGCTGCTCCGCGGCATGACCGAGAAGATCATCAACGACATCCTCACAAAGAACAACTGGAAGGACGAGGCTACGTTCCGCACCGTATATGCGGTACGCCAGTACAGAGAAAAGCTGGGACACAGCCCCGAGTGGATGACCGAATATGTGTACAACATTGTGATGCTTGCAAAGAAAGAGCCACGCCCCAAGACAGAGGAGCTGGATAAGAAATAACCAGAAGAGGGCGACTGAAAAGAAATTTTTGGTCGCCCTCTTCCGTGTTGAAAGTGAATGAAAAGATGGAATTCAAGCCTGTCACTATATCAGCAATAGAAGAGTTACTGCCGTTTGCCAAGGCATGCCATACACGGTCGTGCGACTACACGCCGGGAAACCTTGTCATGTGGGCACGGTTCATGGATTACAGATATGCCATTGAAAACGGGACGCTGTTCATAAGATGCAAGTCACAGCACGACATGGAAAGCAGCGCATTCCTTGCCCCAATAGGCTCCATGCCCATGGTTGAGTCATTGCGGATGCTACAGGAACACTGCTGCGAAAAAGGAGAGAACCTGCGCCTGACAGCCGTGCCAGAGGAGATATACACGGTACTGCATGCCGCATTGCCCGACCACCAGGCAACAACGCTCGACAACTGGAGCGACTACATTTACAGTGCCGCTTCGCTCGCAACCCTCAAAGGCAAGGCGCTGAACAAGAAACGCAACCGCTACAACAAGTTCATAGCAGAGAACCCCATACACAATTACAGCCGATGCACAGCCGATGACATAAAGGATATTGTACGTTTTCTCGCAAGCAACCGTGACTGCCAGAACAACCGCGAGGACAACATGCGGTGCTATGAACAATGGCAGTGCATAGCAACCGTGCGCAACCTTACTCTCTACAGCCAACATGCAGGCATACTGAGGGTTGACGGCAAGATCGCTGCCTTTACTCTTGGCGAGATATTCGGCGATACTCTATATGTCCATATCGAAAAAGCCGACCACAGCATTGCCGGAGCAAGCGAAGCCATAAACCGCATGTTCGTGAGCGACATGCTTGCCGAACACCCTGGTATAATATACGTAAACCGCGAAGAGGATCTCGGCGACCCCGGACTGCGCCAGGTAAAACGGGCATACAACCCCACCATGATGCTGCACCGCTACGAGATGCTTCCACCCGAAGAAGAGTAAAACATTATAATAGACACGACCATGTTAAAGAAACTATTCGGTCTCAACCCCAATGAGACAAACCTGCGCACAGAGATTATTGCAGGTATCACTACATTCCTCACGATGTCATACATCCTGGCAGTGAACCCAAGCCTTTTCAGCACGCTCGACGGCATGCCTGTCGGCGCAGTATTCACCGCCACAGCCCTTGCTGCGATAATAGGTTGCGTTGTAATGGCTTTATGGGCCAAGTTGCCATACGGCCTTGCACCGGGCATGGGACTGAACGCATTCTTTGTATTCACCATTTGTGGAGTAATGGGCTACTCATGGCAGTTCGCCCTTACAGCAGTGCTCATTGAGGGACTTATCTTTATCCTGCTCACACTCACCAACGTGCGCGAGGCCATCGTGAACGCTATTCCTCTTAACCTGAGATATGCCATCGGTGGCGGTATCGGCCTCTTCATCGCCTTCATCGGACTGCAGAGCTCAGGCCTTGTAGTAAACAGCGACGCGACACTTGTAAACATGGGCGACATCACATCGGGAATAGCCCTCCTGGCTATCATCGGCCTTGTAATCACAAGCGTACTCTACATAATGAATGTACGCGGTGCCATGCTCATCGGTATCCTTGCAACAACCGTCATAGGTATTCCTATGGGCATAACCGACTTCAAGGGAATCGTTTCAATGCCCGAATCCATAGCACCTATATTCTGCAAGTTCGAGTGGGAGAACGTATTGTCACTCGACATGCTTGTAGTAGTGTTCACACTGCTTTTCATTGACATGTTCGACACCATCGGCACCCTCGTTGGAGTGAGCACCAAGGCCAACATGATCGACGAGCAGGGCCGCATCAAGAACATCAGGGAAGCTTTCATGGCCGATGCCATTGCCACAGCGGCAGGTGCTTGCCTTGGAACATCTACAACCACCACATACGTGGAGAGCGCATCGGGCGTCGCCGCCGGAGGACGTTCGGGATTTACCGCATTCACCATAGCGATATGCTTCGGTATTGCAATCCTGTTCTCGCCATTGTTCCTCTCAATTCCAGCGGCAGCTACAGCACCGGTGCTCATCATCGTGGGCTTGCTCATGCTTGAGCCAATCACAAAGATAAACTTCACCGACTTCAGCGAGGCGATCCCTTCATTTGTATGCCTCATAATGATGCCTATGACCTACTCGATTTCAAACGGTATATTGTTGGGTATCATTTCGTACGTTGTATTGAACGCATTGTGTGGCAAATTCAAGAAGCTCACACCTACAATATGCATTCTTGCAGTACTGTTTGTCCTGAAGTATATATTCATCTGATGTTCCCCGACATCGCAGAAGAACAGTAATATGAAAAGAAAGAACCTTTTACAGGCACTGTTTGCAGCCACGCTACTCGTTTGTTCTACAGCCACAGCGCAGGAGAGCAAGGCTGGTGCCGACGAGAATACATACGGTAACATTGTAGTATATCTTGAGACCGCCGAATGGGGACAGGGGTACCCCTATAACCAGTTGTGCTTCACCACAAAAGGAGCTCAGGCAAAGACAGGATGCGTACCGACAGCCTACGCAATTCTCATGAACTATCACAAATGGCCACAAAGTGCAAACGAAAAGAAGGTCTATCATTCCGGTACAGGGGAAAGCATCACGCTCGGTCACGAATACGACTGGGAGAACATGCTCCATAACTACAGTGCAAGCTACAACGAAACAGAAGCTACAGCTGTTGCAACACTCATGCGTGACCTCGGATACGCCTACCAGGTTGAGTACGGCACCGGAAGTACCGTTTCGGGCGGCGGTGGAGAAGGTGCAGCAAAGCTCATAGAAATATTCAAGTACAAGAGTGAGTCCCCCAACATACAATCGGCTACAATGGCAACAGGCCGAGATATCCTTGGCAACGACGAACTTTGGGTACAATACATCAAAGAGAGCCTCGATGCAGGCTGTCCCATCCCCTATTCATCCACAACAACAGGTGGAGGACGCCACATTTTCATCCTTGACGGCTACACCGACAATGGCTATTTCCATTTCAACTGGGGCTGGGGTGGACAGGGCAACGGTTGGTTCAAGCTCGACGAGATGAAGCCCGACGCATATAGTGACTACTCAAAATCGCACAAAGCATACTTCATGCTAAAACCAGACAAGCCAGAGGATATTGAAGATGATAACAACAGCGGTGATAGCGAAGACAATACAGAAACAGAAAGTGTCCCTGCTGAAGTTACAATAAAGACAGAAGCAACCATAGGTGGCACAGCCACTGTAAACAGCGACAAAGAGACAACTGCACCTGTAGGCAAGATACTTTCACTACTTGCCACCCCCGATGCAGGATACACCTTTGTTGAATGGAGAGTGGGCACTGAAGTTATAAGCACTGATGCGTTTTTCTCCACCACAGCACATAACGACAGGCTATACACCGCAATATTCGTTGAAAACGGCGAAACAACGACTGTAGAGGTCAAAGGTAGCGGCGGCTACATGTATGTCGGCAGTGGGAGCAATAGGAAGCTCGAAGTCCCAATAGGCGACACAACCTTCATACGCGCCGAGGCTCTTGAAGGTAGCGGCAAGAAGTTTGCATATTGGTCAATCGGCAACACCATAGCCAGTGGCAGAGGAACAATATTCACAAACGAGAACCCCTACTCGTTCACTGTAACGGGAAAAACCGTTTTCTATGCAAATTTTGTAGCAGAAGACGTTGACCTCGATGTAACCGTCAAGGCAACAGCAACAGCAGGTGGCAAGGCCACCATCTATGGTGTACAGGAGCAGACTATCGCATTGGGCAGCAAGCTTATACTGGAAGCAAAGGCCGACAGCGGATACCATTTTGTCAACTGGACATGCGGTACCGAAGTCGTGAGCACAGAGCCTGTCTATAACACCGTTGCAAGGGAAGCATGTACCGTCACGGCCAATTTTGCAAAGATTCAGAGCACCGGCATCGAGAACGTTGCAGAGACAGCCAAAGAGGGCGATATCTACGACCTCCAAGGCCGCAAGACCGGAAAAATCACCAAACCGGGCATATACATCATCAACGGCAGAAGTGTCATGGCAAAATAACTGCAACCGCAGTTTCAGCAGAGTGTGGAATCCCATGGGTTCCACACTCTTTTTTTAGCAACAATACAGCAGTTGCCCCAAGCGTAGATTACTCTGTATTGTGTCATATCGAACAAAAGTGAGATATCTCTAAAACTGCAATAATGAGATCTCCCACACAAGGTTCGAGAATGACAGACCACATTGGGTCAACTGCCATATTATCCCCAAAGTGTTTTTGGATTGAAAATATCGCCACTGAGACAAAAATCGCCACTATAAGAGTTAAAACTCTTATTATTACAACAACGAATCATTTTTTTAACTATTTTTGCAAAATATTGGATATATTATACATACCCGACAAAAATATTAAAACAATACAATAACCATGAAAAACTTTTTACGTGTAGCAGCACTCGCCATTTGCGCCATTCTGATGACCGCAAATGCCAGCGCGCAAGGCACTTACGACCAAGCGACAATGGGAGCCAAAGTCGTAGAGATGGAAACAGCCAGTTGGGGACAGAACTCCCCATTCAACAATTACTGCTGGAGTGAATACGGCGGTAGTACACACGCAAAGGCAGGTTGCGTACCTGTAGCCTTTGCAATTGTAATGCGTTACCACGGATTCCCTGCAGAAGGAACTTCAAGCACATTGTACAACTGCCAGGCATCCACTTATGTGGAAGTCACTGACAGGACATACGATTGGGAGAAGATGCCTCTTACCAATGGCTCCGGCTGGACAACAGAGCAGCAGAACGAGGTTGCAAAACTCATCTCGCATCTTGGACACGCTTTTGGAGTAAGCTACGGTGTAAGCCAGACATCTGTCTCAATTGGAGATTCACAGACTGAAAGACTTACAAAATATTTCAATTACAAAGCCGCATCAGCAACATCCCAATATCCAAGCAACAACAATTTGGAGAATTGGAAGCAGAAAATCAAGGAGAGCCTTAACAATGGCTGTCCTGTACCTTATGCTGCAAACAACACTGGAACAGGAGACTCACGTCATATGTTCGTGATTGACGGATATACAAGCAACGACTATTTCCACTTCAACTTCGGTTGGAACGGCAGTGGCAACGGCTGGTTCAAGCTCGACAACATCACACCGGCGCAGGGCGATAATTATTCTTGGTCGGATGACGGCGATGGATATACCTCAAAGCACCAGGCATTCTTCAACTTGATGCCAAACAAGACACCACGCACCGTTACAGCAACTACAAACTCATCAAGTATGGGTACTGTGTCTATCAACGGCGGCACTGCCGGCAACAGTGTAAGCGCAGAGGTGACAGAAGGTACAAAGGCTACCCTCACAGCGCACCCTGCCGATGGTTATGCCCTTGCAAGCTGGACAAAGAACGGCGTTATTGTAGGCACAAAGAGCCCCATTCAGGTAACTGTGGGCGAAAGCGGCAACGACTATGTTGCAAACTTTGACGATGCTGCAAATGTGCAGATTGAGAAAACTTGCACATTCAATATTTCGAATGTAACCACAAGCGGAGTCAATGAAAAATATTGCAGCACCTGGACAACAAGCGACGGTATAGTATTGAGTTGTTCAAAAGGTTCAGAACCGGCATACGCCCTTTCTACAACCGTCAATACATTCTTCGCAAAAGCAGGCCTAGCCAGTACCCCCGAAACTTTGGTATCAGACATCACCTATACATTGACCGCACCCGAAGGTTTTGTGATAAAAAGCTATAGCTTCAAAGGCAAAAGCCCCAGCAGCTCTTATACCATAGATGTTACAGTTGGAGGAAATACAACAAACGTAACCAATGCCAGTGCGGGTGTTGTAATTTCAACATCAGACATCAATTCAAAAAGCACTTCATTTGTATTGGGTTCAACCTATACTGGACGTGCCGGCTTGTCCATTATGGAAGACGGTGTCACTGTAACCATCGTATCAGAAGGCGGTGCCTCTACCCCAACTCCCGACCCAGAGCCGGAGCCGGAGCCAACCCCAACAACCTACAACATCACAGCCGAGGCTTCGCCACAAAACGCCGGCAAGGTTGCCATCAACGGTGGTGCACAATCTACCATTGCCAACATTGATGTCACAAGCGGTTCAACAGTTTCTTTGCAAGCATACCCCAACAGTGGTTATGAATTTGCAGGATGGTACAATGGAACAACAAAGGTTAGCAACAACAACCCTTATTCTATTACTGCAACAGCGGATGTCAGCTACATTGCAAGTTTCCAAGAGGTTCAGCAGGGCGGTAGCTCAAGCAACGACCTCGCCGGCCGCTATTTCCGTTTGAAAACAACCGTTAATAGTGCAGCGAAGTATTTGAATGTTGCAGACAACAACACACACACAGCAGGAGCTTATGGTGGTGTAAATGTTGCAACCTTGGACGAAAGTAGCAATGCGCAAATCTTCTACTTTGAGGCAAGCGGCGATGGATATAAGCTAAAGGACAAAAACGGTTATTATATCAAGGGGCAAGAATGGAATGTTGATGCCAATTCAACAGTTGCCGCAAACGGTTCAGTTCTTCTGTTCGAGGAGACTGATAATATCAATGAATACTACATTAAATGGAACAACACGACCAAAGGTGGTATAAGATATTTCAAGGTAGGTCTTGGCCAGAATACCAGCAACTATTACCCATATGGAGACGAGGCAAATAAAGCAAGCGCTGCCGTTTGGGTTCTCGAAGAGGTTATCCCTTCTAACGAGAAGACTTTGAATGTGACATACTCAGGTGCTACTTGGAACAATGAAGCAAGTGGATGGTGGGTTTCTGTTGTAACAAATACCACTCCGGCCATTACAGTAAAGACCACAGATGGCACAGCGAAGATTGGTTACAGCACCTTTAATGGAATAAGACACCCATACCTGCTCGACGGTAACAGCTTCACAATCTCAGTTCCTGCAAATTGTAAGATTAAAGGTTATAGACTGGGTTATAAGGCTCACAACTTGGTTTCAAAGACAGTCACATATACCAATGGCAAACAGAGCACAGGTACATTAACCATAGCCCAGAGTGATGAAGAAAACACCCTTACAGTTACAGAACTTGACAATAGTGAAATAGCCATTAGCGTAGCTGACCAATCATCACAGGCCGGTTTTATTATTAAATCACTTGAAATCACATACGTTGAGAATGAATTCACTCCACTGCCATTCAAGGCCGAGATTGAGGGTTGGAGAAATGATAACCCCAACACTCATTTGGGTACAATAACCATTGGCGGAACAGCAATGAAGCTCACTCCTGCTCACCAAACAGCAAGCGAGCTTACAATGCCGCTTGCAGAGGGTACAGCACTTGCATTCACACGCAAGTACCGTGGCTTCGAGTTCAACGGTTTCTACATTGGTTCAACTTCACTTGGCGAGAACCCGACACTCACCGCAGAGCACGTTGCTGCTATCAACGAAACAACACCGCTCGTTGCAAAGTTCAAAGCAACCGACGATGTGACTCTGTTCTACGATGATGACCAGTACTCTTACCGCATCCCTGCTATTGCAAAGACCGGTAACGGTATGCTTGTTGCAGTAAGTGACTACCGTCATAACCTTGATGATATTGGCCGTGACAATCACGGAACAGGTACAAAGCGTATTGACCTTGTAATGCGTACAAGTACCGACAACGGCGCTACTTGGAGCGAAACAAAGACCATTGCAGCCGGTGACAACAGCAAAGCAGGCAGTTACTTGCGTGCATTCGGCGATGCAGCCATTGCAGCAGTTGGACAGAACATCGTTGTTATGGCGGCAGCCGGTGATGTGGTTTACACTGCTGGAACAACAAGCAGTCCCAACAAGATGGCACGTATATACAGTACCGACAACGGTGCTACCTGGACCATTGAGGAGATGACAACAAAGATGTACTCACAGAGCACCAGTCTCATCCCAAGCGGTGGTTCGGCATTCTTCGGTAGCGGTAAATTGGCTGTTGACCCCAATTTCAACGGCACAGGCAATGCGCGCATATATGGTGCTTTGCTTGTGAGAATTGGTACAGATGGCTACAATAACTTTGGTGTATTCAGCGATGATCTTGGTGCTACCTGGAAAATTCTTGGTGGTGACAACACAAACCCGGTAGCAAAAGGCGACGAGCCAAAGGTTGAGATTTTGCCTAACGGACAGATTCTCCTGAGTGCACGCCGTGGTGGTGGCCGTGTGTTCCGCATATTCACATACGGCGACGACAAAGCCAATGGCGCAGGCTCTTGGGGCGATGCAGCTGTCAACGGTTGCGACAACGGCGGCAGCAACGCCACAAACGGCGAAATCATCTGCCTCGATGCAAAGAAACCCAACGGCAAGCCTACAAAGATTCTGTTGCAGTCACAGCCAAAGGGCGGTAGCGGACAGTATGACCGTTACAATGTAACTATCTGGTACAAGGAGGTAAGCGCGAATGAGACATATACAGCTGCTGAAATTGCAAGCGGTTGGACACAAGGCCTTGAGGTAAGCCCAGCAGATGTGAAGAGTGCATACAGTGCAATGTGCTTGCAGGAGAATGGCAAGATTGCTTTCTTCTTTGAGGAGGCTCCTTGCTACGGCGATGACCACACAAAGGGTTACTCAATGGTATATGTTCCATTGACAATTGAGGAGATTACAGAGAACAATTTCCTCAACCCCAATGCCGATGTTGAATATGTACCAACTGAATTCAGCATTGTGTTGACTGATACACTGGGTAATGAATACCGCGAGACACTCGACTACATCCCGAACAATGTAGCTGCAGTAGAAAGCTACCTGACAACAACATACCCATTCATCACACTGGGTAACGTTGGAGCTATAGCCGACAACAAATACGCCAACACCGTTACATTGCCATTCAAGGTAAGTAACGCAGAGAACGCTTACTGGCACAATATCTACTGGCCGGCAAACGGTACATCTGCAGGAGAGTTCTACCCCATTTATATGATGGCAAATACAGACAATGCAACAAATGTTGCCAAAATTACCGAGAAGGTTCATTACGGTAACAGCCAGTACAACACTCTTGCTTACGCCGACAAACTTAGCTGGGCTGTATATAGCGTAAACAACACACTAACATTCAAGTTCAAGAACAAGTTGACAGGCAACTTTATGGCAGTCAATGGCGTTGTAAGTAGTGGCAATGAAAACAATGTTATATACACCGATGAAGCAAATGCAACCGCGTTTACTCTTACAAAGAACCCCGGCACAAATAACAACTGGAAAGGCGACTATGCAATAACGTCAGTATATAATAGTACAACCGGTTATGTATGCAACACATCTGCCAATTATGCAAATGCCACCAACTACGCAAGCTACACTCACCCTGGTGCTTGGGCTAAATTCGTTGAAGCCCCCGACTATGCGGCATTGATTGAGGAAGTGAAAGCGGCTCTTGCAAAGTTCGGCGATGCTGCAGGGCAATATACACCAAACTCTGAGGATAAAAATGATATTGATGCTGCCAGAACAGCAATGGACAACAGCGGTAGTTTAGTTCTTAACGAACTGAATGGGTACAAGGCTTTGGCGACTGAGGCTTTGGCGCGTGCTACAGAAAATTACACCCTTTATGTAACCAGTGCCGGTTATGCGACCATGTATCTTGGCTATCCCGCTGCTATCCCCGCAGGTGTCGAGGCCTATACAGTAACATCTGTCAGTGAAAGCCATGCTGCTTTGACACCGGTTACAGGTGTTCTGCCTGCAAACACAGGTATCATTGTAAAGGCTGCTGAGGGCAACTACACATTTGCTTATTCAAAAGAAACTCCAGCCACTGTTGCGGGCAACCTCTTGGAGGGTACTGTTGATGCAACAGAAATTAATGTAGAAGCTTACGTTCTTGGTATTGTTGACGGTGAGGTAGGTCTTTACAAGGCAAAGATGACTGATGGCAAGTGGTTGAACAACGCCAACAAGGCATACTTGCCTGCAAGCGCAGTACCTAACAAGACTGTTGCATTCTACGGCTTTGATTGGGATGGCACAACAGGCGTTGAGAAAGTAGAAATCAGAAATGAGAAAGAAGAAATCTACGACCTCTGCGGACGCCGCATTGAATCAATAACCTCACCGGGCATTTATATTGTGAACGGCAGAAAGGTTCTGGTAAAATAAAGATAACTCTTCAACGAAAAAAGCTCCTCAGGGAGCTTTTTTCGTTATAACCCAAGTTGCAACAGTAGATACTGTCACAACAAAAATTATCCCCAAAGGAACAACTGAGCATAAAAAACGACGAAAAGTTTTCACATTTACCGAAAATTCCCCTATATTTGCGGTAATTCACGGATTTACCTTACATATGCCGTAGAAGCAAGGCATATCAATGGAGTTCCATGAAAAGCACGTTGTATTATGACCGGGAAGGACAGAACGATAATTGCAGATTTCGAGAGCAAGCTCCATAGGCTGGTATACGAATACAAGCAGAAGGAGGAACTGGTTCGTGAGCTATCGCTCAGGATTCAGGAGAAGGAGAACCTGCTTCAGGAACTGCAATTGCGCTGTACCGCTCTTGAGAAGAGCTACAACGACTTAAAGCAGGCAAGGGTCATCAGCCTTAGCGACGCTGCAATTGGCGATACTAAGGAGAGGATATCCAAGCTGGTGCGTGAAATCGACCGATGCATCGAGTCGCTTAAGAAATAATGGAAAGGGCCATGCATATGGAAGATAGAGATTTGGGAATAAACCTTATAATAGACGGCATATCGTACCCGCTGACCGTGAAAGCCAGCGAGGAGCCATACTACAGGCAGGCTGCACGCATGGTAAACGAAAAATTGTCACTATATAAAGAGCTGTTCGGCAGCCAGGACGGTGTCAGAGTCACCATTATGGCAGCCCTTGATATCGCATTCAATTCGGTAAGAAGCACCGATGAAGCCGGTTCGGCCGAAGTGATGCGCAAGATAAAGGAACTGGCATATCTGGTCGACAGCACACTCGAGACCAAAAAGTAATTCCCTGCTCTAACAATCGCAGTTTCACGCATTACAGTGTTCATGCCATGCATGGACAATGTGGTGCGTTTTATTATATAAAAATTTATAACAAACTATGGAGGGAATTACAACACTACTCATCGGATTGGCTGTAGGACTGCTCATTGGCTGCGTCGTACAGTATCTGATCAACAAGTTCGGTCTGAAGGCTAAACGCCAGAGCATTATTGACGACGCACACAAGGAGGCCGAGGTAATAAAGAAGAACAAGCTGCTCGAAGTCAAGGAGAAGTTCCTTAACAAGAAGGCAGAGCTGGAGAAGGAGATTTCACAGCGCAACAACAAGATCCAGCAGGCAGAGCATAACCTCAAACAGCGAGAGGTGCAGTTCAACCAGCGCAACGAGGACCTGCAACGCCGCAAGAACGAGCTCGACGCATACAAGGATAACCTTGAAGCACAGAAGGGCACTCTCGATCGCAAACAGGAAGAACTTGACAAACTCCATGCACAGGAGCTCGAGAAACTCGAGACAATAAGCGGCCTGTCGGCCGAAGAGGCAAAGGAGCGACTTGTAGAGTCACTCAAGGAAGAGGCCAAGAGCGAAGCTGCATCCTACATCAACGACATAATTGACGATGCGAAGATGACAGCAAACAAGGAGGCAAAGAAGATTGTGATACAGACAATACAGCGTGTTGCGACAGAGACAGCCATCGAGAACTCTGTCACGGTATTCCACATCGAGAACGACGAGATGAAAGGACGCATCATTGGCCGCGAAGGACGCAATATACGCGCGTTGGAAGCTGCGACAGGAGTGGAAATCGTTGTTGACGATACACCCGAGGCTATCGTGTTGAGCGCATTCGACCCCGTACGCCGCGAGATTGCACGCCTTGCTTTGCACCAGCTCGTTGCAGACGGACGCATCCACCCCGCACGTATCGAGGAGGTTGTGGCAAAAGTCAAGAAACAGATTGAGGAGGAGATTATCGAAACAGGTAAGCGCACCACAATCGACCTTGGTATCCACGGCATGCACCCTGAACTCATACGCATCATAGGAAAGATGAAATACCGCTCATCATACGGACAGAACCTACTGCAGCACGCACGTGAGACCGCCAACCTCTGTGCGATAATGGCCGCAGAACTTGGTCTCAACCCCAAGAAGGCAAAACGTGCCGGACTTTTGCACGATATAGGAAAAGTGCCCGACGAGGAGACCGAACTGCCACACGCAGAGTATGGTATGAAGATTGCCGAGAAGTTCAAGGAGAAACCCGACATATGCAATGCCATCGGTGCACACCACGACGAGGTTGAGATGACAAGCCTCATCGCCCCCATTGTGCAGGTATGTGACGCAATTTCAGGTGCACGCCCAGGCGCACGCCGTGAGATTGTCGAGGCCTACATCAAGCGTCTGCACGACCTTGAGCAGCTTGCAATGTCATACCCTGGCGTAACAAAAACATATGCCATACAGGCCGGTCGCGAGTTGCGCGTGATTGTGGGTGCCGACAAGATTGACGACAAGCAGACCGAGCTGCTGTCGGGTGAGATTGCAAAGAAGATACAGGACGAGATGACCTACCCCGGACAGGTGAAGATTACCGTCATCCGCGAGACACGTGCCGTAAACTACGCACGATAATAAATTCTACGATACAAAGAAGCTGACTAAAAAGGCTATTTTGTTGTTGCACTCGCCCTCAAAATGCTCATTTACGCTTAGTAAACTGCGCTTTTTCGGGCTTCGCAAGCCTAAAAATAGCTCTTTTTATTCAACTTCTCACAAACGAGGGTGTCCCTTTAATACTTTTTGGGTCACCCTCTTTAAGTTTATAATTATGGGAAAGAACAACCTTACAGCAGAACTTATAACATTCGTAGAGGAGGAGATAATGCCGCGCTACGAGAAATTCGACAAGGCACATGACCGCCGGCATGCCTTTACCGTAATGTCGCAGAGCCTACAGCTGGCAAAGGACCTTGACGTTGACATGGCTATGGTATATGCCATTGCAGCATACCACGACCTGGGACTGGAGAACGGACGCGAGAACCACCACACACGGTCGGCACAGATTGTCCGGGACGACAAGCGGCTAAGAGAGTTCTTTACAGCGGAGCAGATTGAGACAATGGCCGATGCCGTTGAAGACCACCGCGCCTCGAACAACAAGCCGCCGCGCACCATATACGGCCGCATCGTTGCCGAAGCCGACCGCCTGATAGACGACAGCACCATAATGACACGCACAATACAATACGGACTCGCCAACTACCCCACACTTACAAAGGAGGGACATATTGAAAGAGCTGTACAACACATAAAGGAGAAATACGGCAGGGGCGGATACCTGAAGCTATGGATTTCAGAATCACCGAATGCCGAAAGACTCAACAAGTTCAGGGTACTCATCGAGAACGAGCCATCGCTCCGCGAAAGGCTCGGAACCATATACAATGAGGAGATTTTGCAGTAAACGACAAAAAGAATATCTTTGCACACGTATAAACTTGATATATGACACATATCGAAATTTGGTTCTTGGCGCTTGCGCTGGCTATGGACTGCTTTGCGGTATCGATAGCGAGCGGAATAATATTCAAGAGAGTCGCATGGCGCCCCATGCTCACAATGGCACTGCTGTTCGGCCTGTTTCAGGGCCTAAACCCGCTGATTGGATGGTGGGGAACCGAACTTTTCAGCAATATGTTGGAGTGCATAGACCATTGGATAGCATTTGGCACACTTGGTTTTCTTGGAGCACGCATGATAATGGACTCATTCAAAGCCGAGGAGGAACGACGTTTCAACCCGCGCCGCTACAAGGTGATATTCACGCTGGCCATTGCCACAAGCATCGATGCGCTGGTGATAGGCATTTCATTCTCGTGCATGGGATATGACCATGTAGCACCGCTCCTCTACCCTATTGCCGTCATTGGTGTCGTTTCGTCAGTAATGTCACTTGCAGGACTGGCCATAGGCCTTAAGTTCGGCAAAGGCATTGCTAAACGCCTAAAGGCCGAACTGTGTGGCGGAATAATACTTATCATTATCGGCATAAAAGTTCTTGCCGAGCACCTATTGGAACACGGGCTATGAACAGGCACCTACTGCGCAGCATATCATTCGTCACGCTTTTACTGCTTGCAATGCTGCTCATTGCAGCCACATTCATGGAAAAGTACTATGGCACGGCCATAACAACAAGCCATGTATACCATTCTCCCCTATTCATTGCCACATGGGCGGTATTGGCATTGTCGGCAATGGCATATATCGCATGCGTTTCAAGGCAAGCCACTCTTATAATGCTGCATGTATCTTTAGTAATAGTACTGCTTGGCGCATTCACTTCGTTCATGACGTCGAAACGCGGAGAACTGCAGCTCTCGAGGAATGCCGTACCAGCATCGATGTTCACCACTGCCGACGGTGACCTGGAGAAACTGCAGTTCAGAATTACCCTTGAGCAAATTGAGATTCACCGCATAGAAAGTGAGGTGACCGATTACCATGCACAGATAGCAGTGCAGGACGACGAGCATGAGCACATAATGAGAGTATCGCTCAACAGCCCTGTCACCATAGACGGTCACTCATTGTGTATAAAGAGTGTATCGGATGGACATGTATCGCTGATGGTATCGTACGACCCCTGGGGTGAACCCATAAGCTATATGGGATATGTGATGACCCTAGCATCGTTCATTGCATTATTATTCGACAGGAAAAGCCAATGGAAAAGCCTGTTAAAAAGACTTGGAAGGAAAGAGAGGAAAAAGAAGAACAACTATACCATATCAAAAATAAGAAGAAGCGCGGCTATCGTTTTCGCACTCACAATCTTAGGCATTATACGTTGGTACAATACCGGGCTGTTCCCTGTCACAAACGGCAAAGAGAGTATGCTCTTTTTTATTTGGATTTCATTACTGCTGGCAATAGTTGCCACATACAGAAAGGAGCTTAAATCCATTGCTGCGACATTCTTCACACTTGGCGGAATCGCTCTTTTTGCCATGCTTCCTACGTGGGATAGCGATGGAGGAGAGATTGCGCCCATTCTGCGTACACCGCTGTTGAGCATTCACGTGACAACCATAATTACAGCATACGTCCTGCTGGGCTGTACTGCCATGAATGCATCCATTGCACTGTTCCTGGGAGTTGCAAGGCACAACAGTGAGAAAATGGAAAAGATGGCTGTTACAGGACGCATTCTGCTCTACCCTGCTACGCTGCTGCTCATGACGGGCATCTTCATTGGAGCCGTATGGGCGAACATATCATGGGGACGCTACTGGGGGTGGGACCCTAAAGAGGTGTGGGCACTCATAACGCTCATAATATGCTCAATAGCGTTCCACGCACGCTCACTGCCTTTCATGGGTAAGGCCGTGAACTTCCACATATTCTGCCTTGTAGCCTTTCTTGCCATGCTGTTCACATTCTTCGGTGTGAACTACCTGTTCGGCGGGCTTCATAGTTACATGTAAGCTAAAAAAACATAAAGAATTGCAGATACAAAAAATTTGCGGTATCTTCGCAATCGTAAATACCTGGGGCTATCTGGATTTGACAGCGGGTAGAAAAGGTATGTAAGCACGCAGTGCCTCGTTGGTTCGCACTATAATCTGAGCCCGCAAAGAATTATCTGGCAATAACAATTACGCTCTTGCTGCTTAATCGAAGTACAGTAGATTAGCTTTATCCTGGCACCAGGTGCCGGGACGAGACATCACCCGGACGCTGTTGTTCCGAAGCAATCCGAAATGGTGGTGCAGGCAAATCGGAACTAACCGTTGCAGGCCTCGATGCAATGGCGACATTTTAGAGGATAAGGCATTGGTTGGTGGTCGCAGTCTTGCCCATGCCCGACAACTCCACTGCAGACTAAGCGTGTAGAAAGCATATGGTTTCCCTGTTTGGACGAGGGTTCGACTCCCTCTAGCTCCACAAACAAATCATTTGAAAGAATAAAACTACTGATTATCAACAACAAAGCAGTTTTATTCTTTTATTTATGCAGGTATCTTCTTGTGCGAGTTAAGGAATCAGGGCTCGTCCGGGCTCACTTTCTGACGAGCCATATCATATCAAATCATCCCTGCAGGTTCAAATAAATAACTCACAGGGATGATTTGTAGCATATGTGGCAAAGATGCCTATCTCATATTCAGTTCAAACGGCATACGGGCCTGGACGGGATCATAATTCCTTATATTACGGACAAACCTGATACAACCATAGTAATCTCCGAAGGTCTTGCGGGCTAGAGTCTCCATATAATCATCTTCATTCGCCTCCAAAAGCTTCGTCATAAAATTGCCAGCATCGGGACAAGCCCTCACATGATACTCTGTCAGCCCCGCCTTTTCGGCAGCTATGCCAATAGCCTTATCAAGGTCTCCTATTTCATCCACAAGGCCCAGCTCCTTCGCTCTGCTTCCGGTCCACACGCGACCCTGACCGACCTTGTCAATATCCTCTACGCTCATACCGCGACCGTCGGCACAACGCTTCAGGAACAGGTCGTAGCCGTCATTGACGTAATTCTGCATTACAGCCTTCTCTTCCTGGTTGAAAGAGCGCGAGAAGGAACCCAAATCGGACATTTTGTTCGTTTTTACAACATCAAAGTCCAGGCCGGCCTTCTCTTTCAGCAGTTTCTCGGCAACAGGGAACATTCCAAAGATACCTATCGAACCGGTAAGCGTAGTACTGTTTGCGACAATGCAGTCTGCAGCACATGAGATATAGTATCCGCCCGATGCTGCATAATCGCCCATGGAAACGACAACCGGCTTTGCTTTTTTCAACAGCACGACCTCACGCCATATCTGCTCCGAACCAAACGCACTTCCACCGGGAGAATTCACGCGCAGTACCACAGCCTTCACGTTCTTGTCCTCGCGCAGTTCGCGCAGCTCCTTCATCACCTTTTTCGAATTTATACCCTCTTCGGTCGACATAGATGCATCAATCTCGCCGAAAGCATAGTAAACGGCGATTTCATCCTTTCCAATACTGCCGACAGCATTGTCAACCTTTATTTTTTCCTTCACATCATCCAAGGTCGCAAGTTCAAGTTTTTCATCAGACCCGGCACCAACAAGTCCTTTCAAATACTCCATCACACCGTCCTTGTAGAGCAATGTATCGGCCAAACCGCACTTTATATACTCCTCGGCCTGGCAGAAATCCATATATCTGTCTGCATATCCGTTAAGTTCTTTGGGGGATATATTGCGCGACTGTGCCACCGCATTGACCATATCGTTCCATGTAGAGCCCACATACTCGGCTACCTGCTCGCGGTTGGCATCACTCATTTCGGTAGCTATGAACGGCTCCACAGCCGATTTGTATGTACCCACCTTGAATATCTGCATCTCTACACCAAGTTTATCCAGCAAACCCTTGAAAAAAACCGGCTGCGCAGCAAGTCCATGCCACCCGATACTTCCCTCGGGATTCACAATAAGTTTGTCGGCCACCGTCGCCAGATAATAAAGTCCCTGGGAATACTGGTCGCCATAAGCCACCACAAACTTCCCGCTCTCCTTGAACGAAGCAAGCTCCCCGCGTATCTCCTCCAGCGATGCAGGAGAAGCCTCCATGAGACCGGCCTGCAGATATATTCCCTTTATACTTGAATTCCTCTTTGCCTCCTTTATCGAAGCCAGGATGTCGTCAAGGCCATAGACTTTCAGTTTATCACCCATCACAGATGCAAAGGGATTTTCGTCGGCACGTTCACTTACCGCACCATCAAGATCGAGAAAAAGAACGGAATTCTCTTTGATTCCAGTATCCTCGCCAACCATTGACACTGCGGCTCCAATCATGGAAATCAATCCGAAAATAAATAAAAAGCCTGCAATGATAATACCTACCAGACAGGCAAGAACTGTTTTAAGAAACGATTTCATTATATATAGAATTTTAAATATTCAAGTACAAAGCGTACCGGCAAAGGCAAACACCGACAGATGCTCCCGTCCCGCAAAAATAACAAAACATCCAATCAAACACAATGAAAACCACAAAAACAGCAACTGAACAATCCATCAGACACCGGCCTGAAAACGAAAGCAAGCAAAAAAAGGGTGGAAGGGCTTACAGCCCCCTGCTTACGGACCTGCCGTATATCCTTGCAACAACCGCACCGCTTATATTATGCCAAACACTGAACACTGCACCCGGAACAGCCGCAAGAGGATACATTGCAAAGTGCATCGTAGCCAAAGAAGATGCCAAACCGCTGTTCTGCATACCCACCTCAATTGACAAGGCCGCACGTTTCTCCAGGGGAAGCGAGAGAAGTGCCCCCACTCCATAGCCCAGAAGCAAGCCGAGTACATTATGCAGTGCTACCACAAGAAGGACCAACAATCCGCCTGAAAGAAGCCTTTCGGCAGTATGGGCAACAATTATGGCCACAACAAAGGCTATCACCAACGACGAGAAGGCAGGGAGATAAGGCAAAACCCTGCGCGCTATACAAGGCGCGAACCTCTGCACCGCCAGACCACCCAAAACAGGAGCCAGCACCACATATACAATGGACAGAAGCATTGCAGCGGCATCAATATCCACATAAGCACCGGCAAGAAGCAGAGTAAGCAAAGGGGTAAGCAACGGAGCAAGAAGAGTGGAAGCTGCTGTCATACCGACAGAAAGGGCCACATCCCCTTTGGCCAAATAAGTTATGACATTTGAAGCCGTACCGCCAGGGCAACAGCCTACAAGTATAACCCCGACGGCAAGGTCGGCCGGCAACGAGAAAAGGTGCACCAGAACCCATGCAAGCAGAGGCATGCATATGAATTGCGCAGCGCATCCTAAAAGGACATCCTTCGGGCGGCTCAGCATCACGCGGAAATCACCGGGAGAGAGCGTAAGCCCCATTCCGAACATTATCACGCCAAGCATAGGGTTAATCGCCTGCATCCTTACAGGCTGCAGCAACTGCGGTACAAGCAACGATAAAAGCCCGGCGAAAAGCACCACGACACCCATATATCGGGATATGAAATCACAAATTTTCTTCATAAGACACATTCTGTAATATTCCGGCTTGACATACAAGACACCCCGTGTCATTTCAATCGAGTAGGTCGGGAAACGAAGGTTTTCTGACCTATTTTCGTTTCCTTTCCTCTCACACCACCGTACGTGCCGTTCGGCATACGGCGGTTTAACTTGTTTTCAAAGAGTGTCTAATCAAATAATAATCCAAGCAACTAA
>JAFYQH010000028.1 GCA_017547205.1 Bacteroidaceae bacterium
AAGGCCGAGCTTTGCAAAGCCGAAATGAACCAGACCGTTGGTGATGAAAAGGAGCAGCAGAAAGCGTTCCTCAACAACGGACACAAGGCATACCTCCCAGCCGGCAGCCTCAAGCAAGGCGCAGCCTACAGCAAGTCTTTGAGTATGTACTTCCCAGGTTCAACCGGTATTGATGAGGTTAAAAGTGAAAACAGTAAGATGAAAGGTATTTACGACCTTACAGGCAGAAAGGTGCAAAGCCCAGCTGGCGGAATCTATATTATAGATGGCAAGAAGGTGCTTATAAAGTGATGCTTGTGTAAAAAATCATATATTGTTTAAGTAAAACTCACCGGACTGCACTGCAGTCCGGTGAGTTTTTTAATGTTTATGGTTATTGACATGAGTTCCTTTATCCGAAATTCAGTTCTAACTGCTTTGGTTCTTCGCCAAGGAGGTTGAACGACATTCTGTGATAGGGAGTTGTGCCGTGCTCGCGTATCGCAGCGCGGTGCTTGGCTGTAGGGTAGCCCTTGTTGCTTTTCCAGTCGTACATGGGATACTCTTCGGCAATGCGCATCATGTAGTCATCACGGTAGGTCTTTGCGAGTATTGATGCGGCAGCAATGCTCATGAATGTAGCATCGCCCTTTACGACCGTGTTGTGCGTTATGCCGGGGTAGGGGGTGAACTTGTTGCCGTCTATGAGAAGATGTTGCGGACGAACTTTCAGTGCATCAACGGCGCGATGCATGGCAAGTATTGATGCGCGCAGGATGTTTATCTTGTCTATCTCGGCGGCTGTTACGATGCCTACTGCCCAGGCTATGGCTTCGTGTTCAATGATGTCGCGTAGCATGTAACGCTGCGCTTCGGTGAGCTGCTTGGAGTCGTTGAGCAGTTCATTGCTGAAGTCGGGCGGCAGAATCACGGCTGCTGCATATACATCGCCTGCAAGGCAGCCGCGTCCGGCCTCGTCGCAACCGGCTTCGATAATTCCTGTTGTCTGATATGGCTTGAGCATCAGGCAAACATCTTTGCGGCTCTTTCGATGCCTTTGATGAGTATATCCACTTCCTCTTTAGTGTTGTATGCGGCAAATGAAGCACGTACAGTTCCCGGTATGTCCAGGTGGTCTATCAGCGGTTGTGCGCAGTGGTGTCCTGTACGTATGGCTATTCCAAGGCGGTCGAGTATGGCTCCCATGTCGGCCGGGTGTATGTCGCCCACGAGAAACGAGACTGCAGCCCCGTCGGGCTTGCCGAATATGCGCATTCCCTCTATGGTGAGAAGCTGTTCCACGGCATACCGCGTAAGTTCCCTTTCGTGCGCGGCAATCTTCTCTATGCCTATGCTGTCTATCCATTCAAGAGCGCTTCCAAGGGCTATTGCACCTACATAGTCGGGTGTTCCTGCCTCGAACTTGTACGGCAGTTCGTTGTATGTGGTCTTCTCGAAACGTACGGTCTTTATCATTTCGCCTCCGCCATGGTAAGGTGGCATGGCATTGAGCCATCTTTCCTTGCCATAGAGGATACCGATGCCGGTGGGAGCATATAGCTTGTGTCCGCTGAATGCGAAGAAATCGGCATCCAGCTGCTGCATGTCAACCTTTATGTGAGGTGCGCTCTGGGCTCCGTCGACAAGGACAGGAACGCCGTGGCTGTGGGCAATGTCAATAATCTCCTTTATTGGGTTTGTCACACCCAGAACATTCGATACATGCGTGACGCTTACAAGACGGGTTCTATTGTTCAGCAAGCGGGCGAACGCTTCAATGTCGAGGCTGCAGTCTGGCTTTAGTGGAATGATGCGCAGGACTATTCCTGTGCGGTCACGAAGCAATTGCCATGGTACGATGTTGCTGTGGTGTTCCATGGTGGATATGATTACTTCGTCGCCCTCCTTGAACATGCTGCCGAGTGACGATGCTACAAGGTTTATGCTCTCTGTAGTTCCGCGTGTGAATATTATCTCGTGGCTATGTGCCGCACCTATGAAATCCTTTACTGTATTTCGGGCATTCTCCATCTCTTCGGTGCATACCTGCGAGAGATGGTGCACGCCGCGGTGCACATTGGCATTAACAGTCGTGTATATCCTGTCCATGCATTCTATGACACGACGCGGTTTCTGCGTTGTGGCAGCATTGTCAAGGTATACAAGCGGCTTGCCGTATACTTTCTGTTCCAGTATAGGGAATTCCTTGCGTATGTCTGCTGTAAAGGGCATTGTTGTTCTTTATTGTTTGCAGAGGCTGCATCCCTTGCAACGGTTCAACTCTCCGCGGAACCTCTTCTCCACAAGTATGTGCAGACGGTCACGGAGTGCTTCTATCTGTATGTTGTCAATGACTTCGCCGGCGAAGGCATACATGAGCAGGTGGCGTGCCTCTTCGGCAGGTATTCCGCGCTGCTGCATGTAGAACAGTGCGTTGCCGTCGAGCTGGCCCACGGTGGAGCCATGGCTGCACTTGACGTCGTCGGCATATATCTCGAGCTGTGGCTGTGCGTACATGTGTGCGCAACTTGTAAGACAGAGATTGCGGTTCGTCTGTTCCGATACGCTATGCTGTGCATCGGGGCGAATGAGCATCTTCCCGGCAAATACTCCCGTTGATTGCTCGTCGAGTATGTATTTGTAGAGTTCGTTGCTTGTGCAACGGGGTACCTTGTGATCGACCAGTGTACGGTTGTCAATGTGCTGCTCCTTGTCGCCTATCGCAAGTCCGTTGATGTGTGTTTCGGCTCCTTCCCCTTCGAGGCTTACCTCGACGCGGTTGCGTGTGAAGCCGTTCGTGAGTGTAATGTTGCTGTGCCTGAAGCAGCTGTCCTGTTCCTGACGTACGAACAGCTGACCAAGACGTGTGTTGCTGCCTGATGTCTCCTCTATTTCATAGAGGTCGAGTGATGCACCACGTCCGACGAAAATCTCCGTTACCTGTGTCGAGAGTGTCTGTTTCTGCAACGACGAGTGGTCGCATAGCAGAAGCGAGGCACGGCTGTTCTCTTCGAGTATAATCAGCAGACGACGGTTCGACATCATGTCCACATTGGCCTGGAGCAGGGTTACAATCTGTATTGTATCCTCCACGACCGTGTTCTTGGGTATGTAGAGTACCAGGCAGTCCTGTGTGAATGCCGTGTTGAACTGAACTATGCTGTCACCGTTTGTGGCCAGTCTATTGTAGTATGGTCCGAGAAGGTCACGGCTGTCTGCAGCTATGTCGTTGATGCTGCCGAGCATGACTCCTTGCGGCAACTGCTTCCCTTTGTTTTCACCTGCCTGGAAACTGTCGTTTATTATATATGCGTGGTAGGTGTTGAGATTGGGTACGTCACATGTGAATGTGCCGTGTATAGCGGTTGCAACGCGTCCCAGGTTCATGCCGTAGTCGGTCGCGAATTTCTTTGCGACATCGGTATGAAGCCAATCCTCGTCCTTCCTGTCGGGGAACCCTGTTGCCTTGAACCTGATGATGGCCTTTGCGCGTTCCTCGTTCAGGATACTTGCGCAGGGCTCGTCAATCAGTTCCCTGTGACGGTCGAAAATATTTATGTATTCCTGTTCGCAGCCCATTATCAGTTCTCGTTTTTAATCCAGTCGTATCCGCGTTCCTCAAGCTCCATTACAAGCTCGGGACCAGCTGTCTTCACAATCCTGCCGTTGTAGAGCACGTGTACTATGTCGGGCTTTATGTAGTCAAGCAGCCTCTGGTAGTGGGTGATGACTATGCTTGATGTGTCTTCGCGCTTGAGTTTGTTAACTCCTTCGGCTACAATGCGAAGGGCATCAATGTCGAGGCCCGAATCGGTTTCGTCGAGTATGCTCAGAGTGGGGTCAAGCATTGCCATCTGGAATATCTCGTTCCTCTTCTTCTCGCCACCGCTGAAGCCTTCGTTGACTGAACGGTTGGCGAGCTTGCTGTCGAGGTTCACGAGAGCGCGTTTCTCGCGCATCATCTTGAGGAATTCCGTCGCATTCATCGGTTCCTGGCCAAGATACTGGCGCTTGGCATTGACTGCTGCACGCATGAAGTTTGTGATGCTCACTCCTGGTATCTCCACGGGGTACTGGAACGAGAGGAAAAGTCCCTCGTGGCTGCGGTCTTCGGGTGAAAGCTCAAGGAGGTTCTTCCCTTTGTATTTTACCTCACCTTCGGTAACCGTGTAGGCCGGGTGACCTACAAGTACGTTGCTGAGGGTGCTTTTGCCCGAACCGTTGGGGCCCATTATGGCATGTACCTCGCCGGCCTTTACGGTGAGGTTTATTCCTTTTAGTATCTCTTTGCCGTCAATAGTGGCATGAAGGTTCTTTATCTCAAGTAGATTTTCCATATTTCTGTATTTTAAATCAGCCTACAGCGCCCTCAAGCGAGACACTGAGCAGTTTCTGCGCTTCGATGGCAAACTCCATTGGAAGTTTGTTGAGCACCTCCTTGGCATATCCGTTCACGATGAGTCCTATGGCCTCCTCGGTCCCTATTCCGCGCTGGTTGCAATAGAAGAGCTGGTCTTCCGATATCTTCGATGTGGTGGCTTCGTGCTCAATGACCGCGCTGTTGTTGTGTATGTCCATGTAGGGGAATGTGTGCGCGCCGCACTTGTCGCCAAGCAACAGAGAGTCGCACTGGCTGTAGTTGCGGGCACCGTCGGCATTCTTGCTTACGCGTACGAGTCCGCGGTATGAGTTCTGGCTCTTGCCGGCCGAGATTCCTTTGCTTATGATTGTGCTCCTGGTGTTCTTTCCAAGATGTATCATCTTTGTACCGGTATCGGCCTGCTGGTAGTTGTTTGTCAGCGCTACCGAGTAGAACTCGCCCTGTGAGTTGTCACCGCGCAGTATGCAGCTTGGATACTTCCAGGTGATGGCCGATCCTGTCTCAACCTGTGTCCAGGAGAGCTTGCTGTTGTGGCCGCGGCAGTCGCCACGTTTGGTTACGAAGTTGTATACGCCTCCTTTTCCCTCGGCATCACCGGGGTACCAGTTCTGCACGGTGCTGTACTTTACTTCGGCATTGTCGTGTACTATAATCTCCACTATTGCCGCGTGCAGTTGGTTCTCGTCGCGCATGGGGGCTGTACAGCCCTCGAGATACGACACGTAGCTGTCGTCATCGGCAACTATGAGTGTGCGCTCGAACTGGCCTGTGTTGGCCGCGTTGATACGGAAGTATGTCGACAACTCCATGGGGCAGCGTACTCCCTTTGGTATATATACGAATGAACCGTCGCTGAATACTGCTGTGTTGAGTGCTGCAAAGAAGTTGTCGCGGTAGTTCACTACCGTACCCAGGTACTTGCGTACCAGGTCGGGGTATTCCTGAATGGCCTCGCTCATTGAGCAGAATATGATGCCTTTCTCCTTGAGTTCTTCCTTGAATGTGGTTTTTACCGAAACGGAGTCCATGACGGCATCTACGGCCGTACCGCTGAGCGCAAGGCGTTCTTCGAGGGGAATGCCCAGCTTCTCGAATGTCTTCATCAGTTCCGGATCTATCTCCTTGTTTTTGTTCTCTTTGCTCTTCTTCAAGGGGTCGGCATAATAGGATATGGACTGGTAGTCTATGGGCGGTATGTTCAAGTGTGCCCATTGCGGCATCTCCAGCGTGAGCCAGTGCCTGTATGCCTGCAGGCGTATCTCAAGCAACCAATCAGGCTCGTTCTTCTTGCTTGAGATGAGCCTTACGGTGTCTTCGTTGAGTCCGCTCTCTATAATGTCTGTCTTTATCTTACTGACAAACCCGAACTCGTATGCCTTGTTTGCCAGCCTTTTCAGTATATTATCCTTCTTTTTCATCTATCTTTCCTAATCTCCTCGATGACTGAAAAGGTTATCTTTGAAACCTTATTGTATAACACGGATTCTTTCTGCGATGTTTCACCTGTTATGCTGTTTCCGGGAAATAACCCGGCTGTAACGTTTACAAGTACGGTCGTGACCAGTATGGCAACGGCTGCCGATGCCGCTCCTCCCAGCAACCTGTCCAGTATGCCAAGGAAGATCAGGCGCAGGAGCCACTTGACAATCATGCCCAGTACGGACAGGACTATGATGGCAGCAACCAGTATTGCCGTGAATCCGGCAACGTAGCATATCCAATTCTCCCATCCTGTCATGCCATGCAGCCAATTGACGGCTACAGGGTGGTAGTGCACAGCCAGGAGCAGGCCTATTGCTATGCCTGCTCCAAGCGTGATTTGTTTGATCAGTCCTGCCCAGAACCCTATGATGAATCCTATGGTGGCTGCGGAAAGCAGGACTATATCCAGTGTGTTCATGTCCGGTCCTAAAGTTAGAGCTTCTGCTTAACCTCGACCTCAACGAATGTCTCGATGATATCGCCTACCTTGATGTCATCCTGTGATGTGAGGCTGATACCGCACTCGAAGTTAGTACCCACTTCTTTGACATCCTCCTTGAAACGCTTGAGCGCGGCAAGTGAACCGGTGTGGATAACGATACCGTCGCGGATGAGGCGTGCGCGGTCAGTGCGCTTTACCTTACCCTCGCGTACCATACATCCGGCTACTGTACCTACCTTGCTGATATGGAATGTCTCGCGTACCTCGATGGTTGCGGTAATCTCCTCCTTGACGATAGGAGCAAGCATACCCTCCATGGCGGCCTTGACCTCCTCGATGGCATCGTAGATGATTGAGTAGATGCGGATGTCGACACCTTCGTTCTCGGCAACCTTGCGTGCTGTGACTGACGGACGTACCTGGAAACCTACGATGATGGCATCCGATGCTGCTGCAAGGCTCACGTCGCTCTCCGAAATCTGTCCTACGGCCTTGTGTATGACGTTCACCTGGATAGTCTCGGTAGATAGCTTGATGAGAGAGTCGCTTAGAGCCTCGATAGAACCGTCCACGTCACCCTTGACAATGATGTTGAGGGTCTGGAAGTTTCCGAGTGCGATTCGGCGGCCCACTTCGTCAAGTGTGAGCATCTTCTGTGTACGCAGTCCCTGCTCGCGCTGCAGCTGCTCGCGCTTGCCGGTAATCTCACGTGCTTCGCGTTCGCTGTCGACAACGTTGAATGTGTCACCTGCTGCAGGTGCACCGTTAAGGCCCAATATAAGTGCGGGCTCTGCCGGCTTTATCTCTTTGATGCGCTGGTTGCGCTCGTTGAAGATGGCCTTTACCTTACCCCACTGTGTTCCGGCAACAACGATGTCACCGACCTTCAGTGTACCGTTCTGTACAAGTACTGTAGCAACATAACCGCGTCCCTTGTCAAGTGTAGATTCGATGACCGAACCTGTAGCCTTGCGGTTGGGATTGGCTTTGAGATCGAGCAATTCGGCCTCGAGAAGTACCTTCTCCATGAGCTCTTCTACACCCATACCCTGCTTTGCCGAGATCTCCTGCGACTGGTATTTGCCGCCCCAGTCTTCGACAAGCATGTTCATGTTGGCAAGCTGTTCCTTAATCCTGTTTGCGTCGGCTGTGGGCTTGTCGCACTTGTTGAACGCGAACACGATGGGTACACCTGCTGCCATGGCGTGGTTGATGGCCTCCTTGGTTTGGGGCATCACGCTGTCGTCGGCAGCAATTATGATGATTACAATGTCGGTAATCTTCGCTCCACGGGCACGCATGGCGGTAAATGCCTCGTGACCCGGAGTGTCGAGGAAGGTGATGCGCTTGCCGCTCTCCATCTTCACGTTGTATGCACCGATGTGCTGTGTGATACCTCCGGCTTCGCCTGCGATGACGTTGGCCTTTCGTATGTAGTCGAGCAGTGATGTCTTACCGTGGTCTACGTGACCCATCACGGTGATGATAGGTGCGCGTGGCTGTAGATCTTCCTCGCTGTCGCCCTCCTCTTCGATTGCGTTGGCAACTTCGGCACTTACATATTCTGTAGTGTAACCGAACTCTTCGGCAACGATGTTTATGGTCTCGGCATCGAGTCGCTGGTTGATGGATACCATCATACCTATGCTCATACAGGTTGCGATGACCTGTGTTACGGAGATGTTCATCATGCTTGCAAGCTCATTTGCCGTAACGAACTCAGTGAGCTGCAGAACCTTGCTCTGCTCCATCTCCTCGTTCATCTGCTGCATCTGGCGCTCTGCTGCCATGTCGCGCTTCTCCTTGCGGTACTTGGCTGCCTTGTTGCCCTTGCCGCGGTTGGTAAGACGGTCGAGTGTCTCCTTTATCTGCTTTGATACATCTTCCTCATTCACATCGTTCTTGTCGAAACGCTTGTGCTGGCGGTCACGGTCCTTGCGGCTTCCCTGTGACTGGTTGTTTCCCTTGTTGCGGTTTGCGCTCCAATCTTTGTTGCTGTTGTCGCTGCCGCTTTCCTTGACATCGTTTATGTCTACGCGCTGGCTGTTAATACGCTGGCGTTTCTTTTTCTTGTCGCCATCGGCACCTCCGACCTGCTGGCGCTGTGCCTCACGCTGCTGCTTGCGCTGTTCCTCGCGCTGTTTGTCCTTCTCCTCGCGTTCCTTCTTCTTCTCTTCCTTGCTCTTCTTCTTTGGGCGGGTAGACTGGTTTATGGCCGAGAGGTCAATCTGGCCTATGATGTTGAGCTTTGGAGCTTCAACCTCGTCTATCTGTGTGAGCTGTGCCTGCGGCTGTGCCTCTTCTGCAGCAGGTTTCTCCACGTTCTTATCCTCGACTGCCGGTGCCGGTTTCTCTGCAACAGGCTCTGGTTTGACTACGGGTGCAGGAGCCGGCTTTGGCTCGTCCTTCTTTGGCTGGCTCTTCTTGTTAAGCGCGTCAAGGTCTATTCTGCGTGTAACCTTTATTAGCGGTTCTTCTTTCTTTGGCTCAACCTTTGCTTCTGGCTCTGCTTTGGGAGTCTCTACGGCCTTCGGTGCTGGTGTTTCGACCTTTACTGCAGGCTTTTCCTCTACGGCTGGAGCAGCCTTAGGCTTTTCCTTATTCTGTCGCTCCTTCAAGAAGTTGTCCGACTGGATACGTGCCTTCTTGTCGGCGCTAAACTCCTGTATGAGCATCTCATAACCATCTTCGGGGACAACGGCGTTGGGGTCTTCCTTGATTTCGAATCCCTTTTTCTGCAGAAATTCCACGATGGTTGAGAGGCCCAGATTGAGCTCTTTCTGTACTTTATTCAATCTTATCTTCATTCGTAATCCTTTCTTTTGGGGTTAATGTTGCTTGACTCTTATTCCTCATCCTCGAATTCCGATTTCAGGACTTCGATAAGGTGGTCAACAGTGTCCTCCTCAAGATCTGCTTTTTCAATAAGAACTTCGCGAGGTGTGTTCAATACTGCCTTGGCTGTGTCAAGGCCAATATTCTTGATAGCTTCGATTACCCACTCCTCGATTTCGTCGGCAAACTCATCGAGGTAGATGTCGTCCTCCTGTTGTGCGTCAATCTCGCGGTATACGTTGATTGTGTATTCCGTAATCATGCTGGCAAGTTTGATGTTGAGACCGTCCTTACCGATGGCAAGTGATACCTCTTCCTTTTTGAGGTTTACATCGGCAACACGCTTCTCCTCGTCAAGTGTGATGTCCTGAATCTTGGCAGGGCTGAGAGCTCTCTTGATGAAGAGTTCGATGTTAGATGTGAATGGGATTACATCTATGTTTTCGTTACGCAACTCGCGTACTATGCCATGTATGCGTGAGCCCTTTACACCGACGCATGCTCCTACCGGGTCGATGCGCTCGTCGTATGTCTCTACTGCAATTTTGGCGCGTTTGCCGGGGATGCGTGCGATTTTCTTTATTGTGATGAGACCGTCATTGATCTCGGGTACTTCAAGTTCGAACAGGCGCTGCAGGAACATTGGCGATGTGCGGCTGAGGATAATCTTCGGGTTGTTGTTCTGGTTGTCAACTCGTGCAACAACCGCGCGTACATTGTCGCCCTTACGGTAGAAGTCGCTCGGAATCTGCTCGCTCTTGGGGAGTATGAGTTCATTGCCTTCATCGTCAACGAGCAGAAGCTCCTTCTTCCATATCTGGTAGACTTCGGCACTTACAATCTGGCCAACCCTCTCGCTGTACTTGTTGTAAAGGCTATCCTTCTCAAGCTCCAGAATCTTTGAAGCGAGTGTCTGGCGGAGGTTGAGGATCGCACGGCGTCCGAACTCTGCGAAATTGACAATTTCGCTCACCTCTTCACCCTCTTCGAATGTGTCATCGATGAGCTGTGCCTCGCTCAATGATATCTCCAGGTTGTCGTCCTTTACATCGCTGTCGGCAACTACCACGCGACGGCGCTGTATCTCGAAGTCTCCACGGTCGGGGTTGACGATGACCGAGTAGTTCTCGTCAGTTCCGAACATGTTTACCAGTACTTTGCGGAAACTCTCCTCGAGCACGCTGATCATTGTTGTACGGTCGATGTTCTTCGACTCCTTGAATTCTTGAAATGTTCCAAGAAGGCTGATTGTTTCTTCTTTTTTTGCCATTTTATTTGAAATTTATAATATACTTCGTGTACTTTACGCCGTCATAGGGGAAGCACAAGTCTTCCTCGACAAGCTGCGGGCGCTTCATGCCCTCTATCTTCTCCTTTTTAGTGATTGTAATGGTGAAAGCTACATCGGTCGCCTCCTTGAGGATTCCCTTGATTTTCTTGCCATCCTTTGTAAGTACCTCGACTTCCATCCCTACATGGTTCATATACTGCTGTGTAACCTTGAAAGGTTGTCCTAGGCCGGCAGACCCTACTTCGAGCTCATAGTCTTCCGTTTCGCGGCTGAGCCCGCTCTCTATGTGACGGCTAAGGTCGGCGCAATCCTCAATCCATACACCTTCAGCATGGTCGATTTCTACTGTTATCTTGCTGTCCTTGCTGATAACAACGTCAACGAGAAAGTACTCTTTGTCGGCAAGCCATTCGTTTGTCAAGTCGATTACCTGTTGTTTGTCAATCATATAAATTGTATTCTATTTAGGATTAAGATATGATTCATGTATGTCTGTATGAAAAAGAGGGGCTTGTCGGCCCCTCCACATCATCATTATCACTGCAAATTTAATATTATTTGCCAACTAATGCAAGCATTTATGCCTTTTTTATGTGTCAATGCCCGAATATGGTATTTTTATTCCTTGCCGCCGGTATTAAATGGTTGTTCCTTTTGTCTGTGATGGCTATAATTGTTATCTTCGCGACAAAATAAAGGTTATGGCTACAAAAGGCAGCAATGCAAACATGAGATTCCTCTTCGGCAGCGTATTCTTCTTTGCAGTAGTGATACTTTCCATAGTGTTGTTCACGTATTATGCCATGAGAGAATCATGGAAGAAATCTCCCGATACCGTCTATACTTATACGGTGACCTTCTCGCCCGATTTTGATGGGCTTGACTACTCGGTGTATCTTGATGATAGCTTGCTGTATGTAGGCACTCCTGTAGATGCCGATACGGTTATAAAGGTGAGACGTTACATTGCCGAAGAACCTGTTACCATTGCCGGGGTCGATACGGTCGTGCGTATACCGCGCTTTACATCCACTTCGTCGCTTTTCGTAGTTGACGGAAGAACTGACAAACCGCGCATTTTCAATGTCGGTGAGAATTGCAGTTTTTATTTGAGATTGGAAAACGGAAGAGTTGTGGCAGATATGAAATGACAAGAAAAGGAATAGTCTTGGCTATCCCTTTTCTTGTCATTTCATATTATTTCTATTTGTTGGCCTCGTTCGAGGGGGCAGGCTTCAGTATCCTGCTGTATTCGTCCCTGTTGTTGAGAATCCTGCATGCTTCTTTTATGTCCACGTCTTCGCGTAGGCTGTAGACGATGCTTCCTTTCTGGCCGTAATACCGTTTGATAATCTCATCTGCAAGCAGGTCCTTGATGTCTTTCTTGAAGTGTTCGAGTGATAAGTCTAGGTCGGCATTCAGTTTCTCTTCAAGAGCCTTCAGTTCCTCCTTTACTATATTGCCGAGTCCTTCGAACTCAATCATCTTCTTAAGGTCGCCAAGCATCTTTACGCTTCTCAGGTCGTAGCTGAAATTCTTTGATTTGAGATACTCGCAGAACTCGGAATATGTGGTATCGTCTATCTTGAACTCCGATGCCGGTGCGATGGTGTCGTTCTTGAGTTTGAATTCGGTGGCGAAATCGAACATGGCCATGTCCTGGAGCAGATAATAGAGTAGGGTAGAGAGCTCCTCGGTCTTGGGTTCAAGGTCGGGGCGTATTCCGCCTCCATCCCTGACCTCTCTGCCGGCAGCCGTGTGGAATACAGTGGTAAGGCTGTCGGGAATTCGGCTTGATCGTCCGTCCTCCAACATATGTGAATAGTCCAGGGCCTGTACGCATCTTCCGCTGGGTATGTAGTATTTTGCAGTGGTGAGTTTCAGGACACCACCGCCATTTACACTTCTAGAGCTTTGTACAAGTCCTTTACCGAACGTTCTTGAACCGATTATAACGGCTCTGTCCAGGTCTTGCAGCGCTCCGGCAAGAATCTCCGATGCCGATGCTGACTGTCCGTTCACGAGTATCGCTAAAGGGCAAGCTTCGTCAATTGGCTCTTTGCGTGTGACATATTCCTCATTGGATTGTTTTATCTTGCCTTTTGTGGTGACTATGGTCTTTCCCTTCGGGACAAAGAGGTTTACAATCTCTACTGCTTCGTTCAAAAGTCCTCCTCCGTTGTTGCGGAGATCTATTACAAATGACTCAGCACCTTGTTTCTTGAGGTCGACAACTGCTTTCCTCATCTCCTTTGCGCATTCTTCGGTGAAACTATCAAGGATTATGTGGCCTGTATTGCTGTCAAGCATTCCGTAATAGCTTATCGGGGGTAGGGATATGCTTGCCCTCTCTATCCTGAATGTCATTGTACCTTTCTTGCCCGGGCGCTCAATCTCAAGCATGAGCTTTGTGCCGGGTTCGCCGCGCAGCATGTTGCTGACGCTGTCGGTGCTCATCTCCTTGACCGGCTTCCCGTCAATGGATATAATCAAGTCACCTGCCTGCAGGCCGGCTTTGTGTGCCGGCATTCCTTCGTATGGTTCTGAAAGTACGGTTGTCTTCTTGTCAGTATGATAACGTATTATGGAACCGATTCCGGCGTATTTGCCTGTAGTCATCATCTTCAGTTCGTCACTCTCTTCCTCGGAGTAATATATAGTATATGGGTCAAGGCTCCGAAGCATGGCCGATATGCTCCTCTCAATCATTTTCTCCGGCATGATGCTGTCTACGTAGAACAGGTTCAGCTCTTTTACAATAGAGTTGAATATCGAGAGTTGTCTCGAGAGTTGAAGTTTGTGTTGCTCGTCTGCTTTTGCGGTTTGGAACGATGATGTTGCAATGAATATTGCAATCAGTAATATCCTTGATATTCTTTTCATGTTTGAATAGTGATTCTGTTAAATTCTATATTTCCGCGAATATACACTTAATTCGTCGTTATAACCCTGCTGGTATGGAGTTTTTATCTCTTTTTTATGTTTTTTTACCGAGATTGCCGGTTTTTTCTTTCATTATCCTAAAAAAAAGCCGAAAAACTTGCAGGTATTAAAAAGATGTACTACTTTTGCAACGTCAAAAGACAAGGATGACAAAAATATTCTTCAGTAGCTCAGTCGGTTAGAGCACCTGACTGTTAATCAGGGGGTCGTAGGTTCAAGTCCTACCTGAAGAGCAAGCGAGCGGAAGTCTCGCTATTTTAATGAACTTCCCAAAATATTCTTCAGTAGCTCAGTCGGTTAGAGCACCTGACTGTTAATCAGGGGGTCGTAGGTTCAAGTCCTACCTGAAGAGCAAAGCAGAAAACAGCAGTTTTCTGCTTTTTTTATGCATTTTCTTTGGCTCTCCGGGCCGAGCAAAGCTATTCAAACATAAACGATATTAGAACGCTCTACATTTGTTATATCAGTTAGGAGTGTAACTATATATGGTTGTATGATTAAACAAATTGATAGCGACAATATACAAATTGTCGCTATCAATTTTATCGTTATGTAAGCAGTTTCTTACTGTGCCATCTGCATTGTGTGCAGTTTGTTCTCTACAGGGTAGATTTTCTCAAGTGCCATCTGGTATAACTGGGCTGCAACATTGTCGTAGTTGAACATGCCTCCGTTGGATGTGATGTATTTGTTTTCTGTCTCTGCGTTGAAATCTCCGTTCTTCGGACTCTTTGCAGTAACCTTTACTACATACACGCCGTTGTTACCCTTGATTGGTGCGCTTATTTCGTTGACATTCATGTTTGCAACGACTGCGCTGATTACGGGTTCATCTGAATTTACAACTGGTACGTGTGTGGCTTTCTTGTACTCAACCATGTCGATTGTGCAGGTCTTTACCTTGTTGTTGCCGCAGATGGCTGCAAAGTCTTTCCCGGCAAGTTCTTTGGTTATCATCTCGGCCTTCTTGTCTATTGCAAGGCGGCTTGCAATAGCCTGTGAAACCTTCTTTAAAGGAACATAGCCCTTGGGGTTGATGCCTGTTACTACAGCTACAATGAAGTTGTCGTTGTTGCCACATTCTGTAATTGCAGAGAACTCACCCTCTGCTCTTTCGTCTGAAAGAATCCAGTTTATAAGGCTTGATGTGTTGGCTATATTGCCAATATTTGCAGTAGAGGCGTTTACATCGTTCTGCTGGCGTACTATATAGCCGTTTTTGAATGCTTCGCTTCTGAACTGCTCTGCATTGTTGTATGTAGCGATGTATTCGCTGAGCTTGTTGTAGATGTTATCGTATGTTTCGTTGCTTGTTTCGATTTCCTTCTTGATGTATGCAATGTTATAAACATCTGCCTTGCCCTTCTTGGCGATGAGCTGGTATATCATCTTGGCGTTGGGTGAGAGTTCTGCTGTTGCATATTTGCCTACTGGGGCATTGTATATCTCCTCCTGGAGCTTTGCTGTGGTGATGATTCCCAATGAATAAAAGTTCTGTGAACGGAACCAGAGAGAATCTACATGGCCATAGTTCTTGGCGGTCTCCTTGAAGTTGGCCTTGCTGTTGAGTGCGTTCATGAGGCTGTCTGTTGTTGCAGCAAGAATGTCCTTGTCTTGACTCTCGATAAGGATGAGACGTATCATCATTGAGTCTGCAACCTCTTCTTTGCGCAGATATTTGAATACGTTGAATGAGTTGTCCGATGCATTTGTGTATGGGCCTACAACTTCGTTCAGAGCTGCATTGTCTATGCGAATCTGTACATCCTCGCTAAGAGCGTCCTTGGTCCAAAGAAGGTCGTTGTAAGTGTAGTCGCAACCTGCCATGCGGAGCAATCTGTCGTACTCTGTATATCCGTTCTTCAAAGAGTCGGTATATTCCTGCATTTCGGCCTGTGCTTTTGCTCTGTCATTTACGCTCGGGGCTATGTTTACTGAGATGTACTCGATGTCGCGAGTGTCGAATGGTAACTCAAATACAAAATCTTTGTTGTCTTCGTAGAAGGCGTTTATCTCCTTCTCACTGGCTATTGCCAATGAGTCAGCGATTTCGTTATATGGGTATGCTGCAACCTCTATGCTGAATGTGTTGTTGTTGAGCTCGAAGTTCTTGCTTGCAAGGGCAGGGTTGGGGAGTGCTGCTTTTGCAAGGAGTGTAGCTTGCTTTGAGTTGAGAAGCTCGAGCTTGATATTGTTCGCGAGGTATTCCCAGCATGCATGCATTTCTGCAGTGTAGGGGTCTATGCGGCCAATTTCAAGACCATTCTTGTAAGCCTCAGAAATCTCTTTCCATGAAACTGCATCAAATGCGATGCCTGATGACCTGAATTGTCTGTTGAAACTGTTCATGAACATGCTGCTGTTGCTGTTCAGTGCCTCCTCAATCTCTTCGTCCGTGATGGCGATGCCCAGTTTCTCGGCCTGTACGGCTGCAATCTGTAGCTGTGTGTAGGTTTGCCATGCCTGCTCCTTTAATGCGTTGAGTTCCTCGTCGGTGAATGATGCAGCTCTCTGTGCCTCTGGAAGAGCTTCGTTCATCATTCTCAAAGTTTTTGTAGCATTGATGAAGTTGTTCTGGAATTCCTGGAATTCAATTGCAGAAACTTTTTCACCATCGATATAACCGGCAGAAATTTCTCTGCTGTTGGGCTCAAGTGCCCTCCAGGCATCACTTGCGATAAACGCAAACAATGCGAGACCCACAAAGATAACGAGCAGCGGGCCTTTGTTACGTAGCTTTTGTAGTGTAGCCATAGTCTAATTTTATTTATTGTTGAATTTTTGCATTAAACTTCGCAAAGTTAGTAAATTGCTTTGGATTTATTGTTATAAACAATGGAAAAACTTGTGTAAAAATGGAGAAAGTAGCTACATAAAGTGACGTTTTCTCTATTTTTACACAAGTCGGATTTTAACTTGGCTGTATGCTGCCGCGCAGGTTATGTGAGTGTGAACTTTACAAGTTCTATTTTCGTGCTGCGAAGTTTAATGGTCCGTATTCTATAATGGTCTATGCTTATAGTCTCGTTCAGCTGAGGGAATCGCTGGTGGTGGGCAAGAATGAAGCCTCCCAATGTCTGATATTCGTCGGATTCGGGCAGACCTAAGTCGAACATTTCGTTTATCCTTTCAATCTCCAGACGTCCCGAAAGAATGTATTCGTTGTTGCCCAACGACTTGGCGACAAGGTTCTGGTTGTCGTGCTCGTCTTCAATCTCGCCTATGATTTCTTCTACAAGATCTTCAAGCGAGATTATGCCTGATGTTCCACCGAACTCGTCAATAACGACTGCCAATGACTTCTTCTGCTGCATGAGGGTACGCATCAGTTTCTGGGCGGAGAGGGTCTCGGGGACATAGGGCATCTTGCATATTTTCTGTTGCCACTTTTTTCCTAGCCTGAAAAGTTCCGATGAGTGTATGTATCCTATGATGTTGTCTATGTTGTCCTTGTAAACGACAATCTTGGAGTGACCAGATTCTATGAATACTGACTTCAATTCCTCGAGTGGGGTGTTTATTTCAACTGCCTCAATTTCCGTGCGTGGTACAAGGCAGTCCCTTACCTTTATGCTTGAGAAATCAAGGGCGTTCTGGAATATGAGAACGTCGTTGTTTATCTCTTGTTCTTCGTCGGCATTGTCTATCGATGTCTGTATCAGGTTGTTCAGCTCTGTTACCGAAAAGGTGTTGTCACGCGCATTGTCCTTTATCCTTATGTTGAAAAGGCGAAGCAGAAGTGTTGAACATACCGTTGTGAAACGTGCCAGGGGGTACAGTAATATGTATAGGACGTACATCGGCAGTGCGAAACGTTTCAGGGATCGGTTGGGGTTTATCCTGAAGAGTGCTTTCGGGACAAACTCGCCGGTGAATATTATCACTATCGTTGATATTATGGTCTCGAGCAACAGGCTTGCCGAGGGTGAGTCGTGGAGGCTGTGTAGAATCGTGCTGTTCAGTAGTCTGGCCATGAGCATACCATAAATCACAAGTACGATGTTGTTGCCTACCAGCAGGCTTGATATGAAATTATTGCTGTTGCTGTAGAATTGGTCTATAACGTAAGAATGCACAGAACGCTCTTGGCTATCTATGCCCAGAAGCAGTCTGTTCGATGATACGAAGGCAATCTCCATGCCCGAGAAGAGTGCCGAGAGGAGTATCACTGCAATTAGAAGTAAAATTGTTGTCGTCATCTATTCTTCAATGGCGTAGATTCCTTTGGTGTTCTTGATGTGCCATGCAGAAAGATCCTGATTTGATGAGAAACCGTAGCCCTCGGTAACCTGGTTTTCCTGCTCTATCTTAATGTGGGCGTCGGAGTATATTATCTTTTCTTCCTGGTTCCAGTAAAGGAGGTCCGTGAAGAATTTCTCGTTCTTAAGGTTCCTTATATCGACGTTGCCTATAAGTTTCCATAGCTTCTGCTCGTTGAAGTAGTATGCCGTGTCGCATTTTATGGTAGCCTCAACGTTCATGGCACGGTCGTATTTCTCTAAATAAACGCCTTTCTCGAATGCCCAGTAGGGCGGGTTGCGCTTGTTGAATACGAGCCATTCTGCTGCGTCTATCCTGTAGCTTATACGCCCCGAATCGCTGATAAGCGTCTTTACGTCGTATGTACTCATTATAGCAAGTGAATCGCTGCTTCCGTCTACAGCAGGAGCGACACTCTCTGCATCGCCTTGGCATGATGCATGAAAAATGAGTACAACAATCGCTGTAAGGGCGATTGTTGTACTATATGCAAACTGCTTGATTTTAACGAATTCTGGTAGTCTCATTTATCCAACCGCCTACTGTTACCGCCTTACCTGACGTATATCCTCTCATGAAGAGTTCCTCGGGTTTCGGAGTGTATTTTGAGTAAGTCGCAATATACTTGTCGGCCTCTCTTTTTACCGATGGGTCAATATTCTTTGCACGCTGCAGTCTGTCGATGCATACATAGTATGTGCATGCATTGAGTGTGGCGTCGTCGCACCAGTTGGGAGTCGCTGCGTAGCACTGTGCTATGAGGATGTGAGGCTGGCCATAGTTGGCGTTGTGTGAGAGTGCTTGCAGTGCGTAGCTACGTGCCTTAGAGTACTTGTTCAAGCTGTAGTATATGGCGCCGACCTTGTAGCAGAGCTCAGCCTTGTTGGTTGCACTGCTCTCAAGTTCAATTGCCTGGTCGAACAGTTCCATCGCCTTGTCGATGTCACCTCTCTTGAAATAGCGGTAACCGCAACCCATTGCAGCCTTTGAAGTAGGCTCAATGGCAAGTGCGTATTCCGCAGCCGTGAGGTATGCATCTTCGTTAGTACATTTCAGCATGCCCATTACGGAGATTACCTTGTTTAAATACTCGATGTTGTCCTTGTTGGCCTCGAGAGTTGGGGTATATATCCTGTTGAGGTCCTCACATGATGCGGCACCACTGTTGATGAAGAATGCGTCGATATTGCTCTTAGATATACGTGATGCGCCAATCATCTTGCCATAGGCAATAGCATTGGTACTGTCCCTGGGGTTACCCTCGGCCTTGTACTTCGCTTCACTCTTTGCGATGTTATCGTGATACTTGTCAAGAACCTCGACAATGTATACCGATGCATTGAGGTAGTCCTCGATAAGCTGTTCGCCATGGCTCTTGTCCTGCTTGTATTTCTCGGCAGAGTACTTAACGAAACGTTCTGTTACAGTATATTCAGACATGCCTTTCTCCATTTCTACCGATTTTGCCAGCATGGCGTAGAGAGTGTCTACGGGAGCGTTCTTGTAGTACTGCATGTATGCCATGGCTTTCTTGCCTAACAGCTGTCCTGCCGAAAGCTTGGTCTTTGTTATCTCCTGGAGTTTGTCGATATACTTTATCTGCTGGTCATAAACCTGCATCATTTCCTTGATGTAGTCCTCTTTCTTTTGTGGGTCAGCTTCTTTCTTGATAAGCTCTGTAAGAATCTTTATACCGTTGGTGTATGTGTCAACGCGGGCTACCGGGAATTCAGTAAATACAACTTTCCATTCCGGGTAGGCTATGTCGTATGCCTTGTTCTTGACATTTACGCTTGAAATGCTGATTGCTTCGAGGCACCTGACGCTATCTTCACCTTGACCAAAACGATATTCGTTGGTTACGCCGTTTTGAGCGTAAGCACTTGCCGTTGCAAGTACGAGAAATGCTAAAAATAACTTCTTCATCTTCTTCATCTATAATTTTTATCTTACTTTCATTTTCATGAACCATGATTCGTTGAATGTGATTCCGATGTTTATTCTCAAATGGTTTTCGGTAATCATTCCTGGCGAATCGGGCTTCAATCTTGCAAACTCTCCTGATATGTGCAGGGTCGCATGGCTGTATCTGTTGTTGTTATTGTAGAATGGGAGCGAGATACCTGCGCTAACACCGTATTCGTTACATCCCTTCTTGTCGTTAATCCTGGCGTATGGTTGGGAGTAGAATGCTCCGGCTCTGTATTCAATCATCTTCAGTATGTTGTTCGATAATTTGGTAGGAGTGTATTCCGCGCCAAGTGAAACCTTGCTCCTGTTCTGGCCGTCTCCGTTTCCGAAGAATGTTGATTTGTTCCAATTCTGGAAAGTGTAATCAGCACCGAACTTCCAATTGCCTTTATAGCCGTAGACGAATCCGACTCCGAATGTGTGGGGAATGTTGAATCCTTTGTCTATCTTCTTTTCTTCCGATGACGAACTGTTTACCTCCGTTATTGTTGCATCGGCATCCATGTCGTGTCCGAAAGAATATACTGCACCGAGAGTGAGGGTGTGTTTTTCGGCAAGCTTTGTAATGTATTGTATACCAAGGTCTAACTTGTAACTTTTGATAGAGGCGTTGTAAATGCGGCGGAGACTGGTACTGTTTACAAAATTTATTGTCACATCATGGGTTATGTCGCCATAGATGTATGATCCGGTAACTCCTACCGAAAGGTTCTTCAACGGCTTCCATGCGATTCCAATGTATGGTTGGTAGATGCCTCCGCTGCCATTGTAGCTGTCAGTGCTTGATTCGTATGCACCGTCATTTGAAACCTTGCTGAATGAGTATCCTACTCTTGAGTATGGCAGGAAACCTATTGACATTCCGAGGCCCTTGCGTATGCGGAACTGCATGGCCAAGTATTCAAGGCTAGCATTCTTCGCATTGATTCTTTTGTCGCCCTCCTTGAAGTTTACATTCTGCAATGAGACACCGGCTTCGAATAGCATTGTGAGCGTGTCGGCTTCGGAGAACGAGGCCGGATTGACTATGTTTATGTATTTGCTGCTGCGGAGTCCATATCCGAGACCGCCCATCTGCCTGTTTATACTGAGGCTCTGGTTGGCAAGGATTCCAATTCCATAGCGTGAGTATGGCGAATTTATACCATTGTCGGCATATGTGCTGACAACGGCAATAAGGGCCAATAGTATTGTCTGTGTTATCTTATTCATTGCTGTATTCGAGTAAAATCCTGTTCAAACCTTTTGCAACAAGGTATTTGTCTGCAAAGATGCGACTTTTTATGTTATTTTTCAAGGGATTTTCGTCCCCACCCGTTAAAAAAACCAAAACATCGGAATATTTCTCTCTTGTTGCTCTTATGTATCCTTCCATTTCATGGCAAATGCCGTTGATTATTCCGCTGCGTATTGCGGTTTCGGTGTTGTTTCCAAGGAAGGGGGTATTGCCCTCTTTTTCAATCAAGGGCAGTTTGCCTGTAAATTCATGCAGTGCACGTATGCGCATCCTTATTCCTGGCGAAATGTTCCCTCCAAGGTAGTTGCCGTTGTTGTCAACGAAGTCAATGGTAATTGCGCTGCCTGCATCAATCACAAGTATATTCCTGCCTTCGGCCTCACTCCAGGCTCCTATTGCTGCTGCAAGTCTGTCAGGGCCAAGAGTGTCTGGTGTCCCATACTTTATGGCCAGTGGTCCTGGAGTCGCGTGACTGAACCATACAACCGGGCAACCTAGTGAGTCGAGTGCCTTCTTTTCATTCTCGGCAAGGTCAATTACTGATGATATTATAGCTTTGTCAATCGTGTATGTCTTTTTCCATTCCTCGACGACGCTATTCAAATTCCCAGTTTTTCTTGTATGCAGTAACATCTGCTTTCCTTGAAAAAGAAAGAATTTGGCACTGTTGTTTCCTATGTCGACAATGAGATTCAAAATACTCTTTTTTAAAATTGTCTGCAAAAGTACTGCAAATAATCCGTAGTTTTAAATTTTTTGCCAAATTATCACTTCGGGTGTCCGTTTTTTTGTATGTTTGTCCTAATATGTGTCAGCACTCCTTCTTTTTATCCAGTAGGTGTAAGGAATCTGCATAAAATTACTATTTTTGCATTGTTGGAACAATTTTTCCGTTCCTGGATTGCTTTTTGTGTCATTTGGGTAATAATTCATCAACTAGAATCTTCCTTGTGAAAAGAATTATTGTGTTTTGGGTCTTTTGCCTTATAGGCCTTTCGTCGGCTTTGGCCGATAGTGTAAGGGTCAGTGTCGTTACGTGTTCGCCAGGTGATGAGGCTTATTCTCTTTTCGGTCATACAGGATTACGGTACTGTAATTCCGATGATGGGACTGACATCGTTTTCAGCTACGGTTATTTCAACTTCAATGCCCCGAATTTCGTGTGGCGTTTCATCCTGGGCGAGACCGATTATATGGTCGGAGCAGTGCCTTATAACCATTTCATAAGAGAGTATGAGGAACGTGGCTCAGCAGTTGTGGAGCAGGTGCTTGACCTCACGGCAGGGCAGGAGTCTGCTCTGTATTCTGCGCTTGTCAATAATTGCAGGGAAGAGAATCGTGTATACCGGTATAATTATTTCTACAATAACTGTACGACCCGTGTCCGTGATCAGGTGTATTCCGTCGCGGGTGATGTCGCTTATGTAGGTGCTGGTGTACCTGCGCTTACATTCAGGGAGGCTCTTGCGGGAATGACTTCGTCCCATCCGTGGTATGCATTCGGGATAGACCTTTTGCTGGGGGCTGATGTCGATGAGCCGGCTTCGCGTTCAGCCTTGCAGTTCATTCCGGCTTTTTTTATGAATGACCTTGATATGGCGCATGTCTCAGGCACTCCCCTTGTTAAGGAGAAGAGGATTCTCTTGCATGAACAGCCACGGGTACATGAGGGAAGCAATGCTACGCCTTTCAACGTGTCGCTTCTCTTCCTGTTGTTCACGATGATTGTGATATTGTGCGAAATTCGCCACAATAGGATATATTGGGGCTTCGATATCGTGATTATGCTGTTGCAGGGTCTCTCCGGACTGTTGTTGCTTTTCATGTCATTGTTCTCATCACATCCGGCAGTCGGCTGCAACTGCCTGATGCTGCTACTCAACCCTCTGGCTCTTATAATAATGCCCATAATGGTATATAGGACTATAAACCGGAAGACAGTTACAGTGGCTTGGTTTCAGGTTGCATTTGTGTTGATTTTCTTTATCTCGGCAATAATTCAGTTGCAGGTATATCCTGTACCCGTGTATTTCTGTGCAGTGGCTTTGCTCGCACGTTCATTGTTTCACCTATATAAAGATAGAATATGCGAATTAAATCTCTTGTAGCAATCCTTTTTCTTTCCTTTAGTTCCCTTCATATTGCTGCACAGCAGGAAATAAAGTCTCCTAAACTTTACTTGGGTATTGTTATTGACCAGCTTCGTACCGATTTTCTGTATGAGTTTTCGCATCTATATGGCGAAGGTGGCTTCAAGAGGCTTTTGGCCGGGGGGCGCGTTTACCCGAACTCCTATTATGAGTTCGAGAACATAGACAAGGCGTCGGCCATTGCGGCCCTTTCTACCGGAACCAATCCTTATGTGAACGGAATTGTAGGCGAGAGATGGCTCGACCGTAAGACTCTTCGTACTGTCAGCTGTGTCGAGGACAACAAATATCAAGGGGTATATGCCATAGCCCCTTTTGCTCCCACCAAACTCAAGGCCATAACGACTACGGATGAGATGAAGCGTGCTTCACGTGGAACATCTATCGTATGCTCCATTGCCGCCGATGAGGATGCAGCTATCATAGCCGGAGGTCATGCTGCCGACGCTGTCTTGTGGAAGAACAATTCGGCAGGTTACTGGTGCAGTTCCACATACTATGGCCTATTCCCCCAGTGGGCTGCTGCTGCTAACAAACGCCTTCAGGGAAAGCCTTCCAAGTGGGTTCCCTTGCTGGGAATGGAGAAGTACAATAACTATGGCGAGGAAATTTCTGAACCATTCAGTTACACTTTCGATGGCAAGAACAAGGTCAATGAGTACAAGACCACGGCATGTATGAATGACGAGGTCAACGAGATGGCTTTCTCTTTTCTTAGGAGTAGCGGGGCCGGCAAGGACAATATTGCCGATTGCTTGTTGCTGACCTACTATGCTGGCAACTATCTTGGTGCTCCTATGGAGGAACGCCCTGTAGAGATTCAGGACATCTACGCCCGTCTTGACAGGAATCTCGAATCCTTGCTCAATGAACTGGACAATACAATTGGGCTCGACAATGTTGTTGTCTCGCTCTCATCTACCGGCTATGTGATGACAGGTAGCGAGGATGGTGCAAAATACCGTCTGCCGTCCGGTACTATATACATGGACAGGGTGTTGGCCCTGATGAACGTATATCTCAGCGCGATATTCGGCAAGGGAGATTATGTCGAGGGTGTCCATGGCCAGCAACTCTACCTTGACACTAAGCTCATGGAGCGGCTCAAACTTGACCGCATGGATGTAATAGCCCGTTCGATAGAATTCCTCAAGTCCCTTGACGGTGTGGAGGATGTGTTCACCATTTACAGTCTGGGAGGTATGCTAAGTCCCGAACTGCAGTATGCGAAGAACGGTTATAATCCGGCTTGCTCGGGTGACATATGGCTGCGCCTTATGCCGGGTTGGAGAATTGCCGAGGCGAAGGTTCTGTCTGTTGAGGAAGTTTATCGCACTCCTGTGATATTCCCTATAATAATTTATGGAAAGGATGTGGAGCATAAGGTGGTGGAGGAGATGACACCTGTCAATATCCTTGCCGCAGAGATGGCACGCATTCTGCACACCAGACGTCCGAATGACAACTGCTTGAGGATTTTCAAGTAAACATACATATTGATAAAGCACGGGGCTGAACAAACGTTCAGCCCCGTGCTTTGTCAATATGTCAGGCAGGTAATCAGTATGCCTGTTCAATATTCCAGACGAATGCACGTATGCCCAGCATCTCGGCATTCTGGTCAATTTTCTTTATCTCCTCCAGCAATCGTGTTACGATGGAATCGTCAACCATTGTTATGATTCCGGAGTTCATCGAAGCCCATGCGTGGCTGCCATAGTGGGGCTCGCCGGTCTTGCTTCCGCGTCCCTGCATCTGCTCTATCATGGAGAAGCCGCGGCAGTTAAGGTGGTCAAGGGCGTTTATTACGGCATCCTTGTGTGCCTGGTCAAAAGCTATAAATACACCTTTCATTTTATTCCGTTTATAGTCCCCTGCAGCCGACCGGCTGCAGGGGGAATTCTTTTTTTGTTGTTATTTCTTTGCGCTTATGAGTTGCTCGTCATTCTTGTGCTCGTTCCAATATGCTTCAAGTTCACGCTTAGCCTTGTTGCTCTTGCGGCGGCGTTTGATGCCATTACCACCGAATACGCAGAACATCACAGGTGTGTATATGAGCGTCATTATTGTTGATATCGTAAGACCTCCAATTACGGCAATACCCATGGGACGCCACATCTCGGCACCTACACCCTGGCTCACGGCAAGCGGTACCATACCAAGGATTGTGGTCAGCGTGGTCATTAGGATAGGACGCAGACGGCTGCGTGCAGCACGTACGGTGGCAGGAATCAATCCCAGTCCTCTTTCTCTGAGCAACATTGTGTAGTCAATGAGTACGATACCGTTCTTCACAACAATACCAATAAGCATAATGGCACCCAGGATGGACATCACGTTCATATTTGTTCCGGTCAGGAACAGTCCCAGCAATACACCGCTCAGTGCAAACGGAATTGAGAACATGATGATGAACGGATATGTGAGCGACTCGAACTGTGCGGCCATTACAATGAACACGAGAATTACAATCAGGATTGCCAGCGTTCCAAGGTCGGCATTTGACTCCTGCTGGTCCTCATATGAACCCGCAATGTCAATGTTGTATCCGCTTGGGATATCCATTTTCTCAATGACATTGAGTCCGTACTCGACACCGTCACTCAATGCTGCTCCTGCAGCCATCACGGCGTCAACCGTTACGATACGTTCCCTGTCCTTGCGCTCGATGGTAGGCGGCAATTCGCGCTGAACCACCTTGCCCAGTTCCTTTATACGTACAGGCTTTCCTGTGCCGGAGTAGATTGTTATGTTCTCTATGTCAGCGATGCTTGTACGGCTTGTGGGCTCGTAGCGTACCTTTACATCATACTCGTCACCATCCTCGCGGAAGTATGTTGCCATAGCACCGTTGAAACGGTTGCGCAGGTATGTAGCTGCGGTGCTCAGGTTCAGCCCGTGCATTGCCAGCTTCTCGCGGTCGAAGTCAACCTGATATTCGGGCTGATAGTCACTGCGGCTTATGTTCACCTGTGATATCACATCGGCTTTCTTCAGCTCTGCAGCAAGTTCCTTTGCCAACCTGTCGGTCACGTCAAAGTCGTATCCGTAGATTTCGAACGAAGCACCAGACTGGCCGCCCATGCCTCCACCGCCACCACCAAGCTGTACATTGCTTTTGGCAATCTCGGGGATGTTCTTGATATCAGCACGCATCTGGTCACAAATTGTCTCCAGTCCAATTTCTCGTTCTGTCAGCGGAACGAATGATATGTTGAAACTTATGATGTGCGAGCCATTGCTGCTCATCGATGCAAAGACATTGTCCTCGTCAGCCTGTCCCACGCGGAAGTTGCAGACCTTCAAGTCGTCTCCGTAACGCTCTTTCCATGTATTCGTCAGTTTCAGGGCAACTTCCTGCGAAATCTCCACGCGTGTACCTATGGGCAGTTCCAGCGTCGCGGCAACACGTCCGTTGTCCTGTGTCGGGAAGAACTCACTCTTTATGCTTGATGCGCACATAAGACTGACAAAGAACAGTCCGAAACAGCATATGAGGACAGTCCAGCGGTGGCGTACAGCCCAGTTTATTCTCTTGGCGTACCAGCTGTCAAGCTTGTCAAGTGATTTAGCAATAGGTGTGTAGAGTGTCTTGAACAGTTTGCTCTGCTTTTTCTGCAGTTTGAGCATGTTTGAACAGAGCATGGGAATGAGTGAAAGTGCCGCTACAGTCGATACGACCATGATGATACACATCATCCATCCAAGCTGCTTGAACAGGATTCCAGCCATGCCGGTCACCATGGTTAGTGGGAAGAACACGGCAAGCATGGTTAATGTAGAAGCAATTACCGATACAGCAACCTCGTTTGTTCCATGTACGGCTGCACTCTTGGGGCTTGAGCCACGCTCAATATGTGTAGTAACGTTCTCCAGTACCACAATGGCATCGTCCACAACGTTACCGATTGCAATGCTCAGACAGGACAATGATATGATGTTGAGTGAACCGTCAGTGATGAGCAGGTAGATGAACGATGCGATAAGTGAGAACGGAATGGTTATACCGATGATGACAGTTGCTCTCCATCGTCCAAGGAATATGAATACAACGAGCATCACGAACAGCAGCGCGTATGCAATGGTCTCTGAAAGTGTAGATACCGTGTGCATGATGTTTTCCGATGTGTCCACGATGATTCCTATCTCAATATCCTTGGGCAGACGTTTTTGCAGTTTCGGCAACTCTTCGCGGACTTTATTGGCAATTGCAACCGAGTTTCCGCCGGTCTGTTTCTGGATAATGATCATCGCACCCTGTTGCCCGTCTGTAAATGCCTTCTGGGCACGTTCTTCGGTGCTATCCACAATGCGCGCGATGTCCTTGAGGTAAACATTGGCTCCGTTATGTGTACCTACTACAAGGTTCATCATCTCCATTGGCGAGTCGAACTCACCCTCGACGCGCAGGGCGTATGTGTTGCTTCCTATGTCGAAGTTACCGCCGGGGACATTCCTGTTTTCTGTAGCAATTACATTGCTTACCGTTTCAATGGGTATGTTGTATGCCTCCATCTTCACGGGGTCCATGTATATGTTTATCTCGCGCTTCGGCGCACCCGAGATTGACACGGTACCCACACCGTCGATACGCGCAAGCGGGTTGGCGATGTTGTCGTCAAGAATCTTGTACAATGCCGGGAGACTCTCTTCAGCTTTTACGGAAAGCATGAGGATAGGAATCATGTCGGCCGAGAACTTGAAAATGATTGGTGTGTTCACCTCGTCGGGCAGGGCCGATGTTACCATGTCAAGTTTGTCGCGCACGTCATTTGTCAAGGCATCGATATCATATCCGTATTCGAACTCCAGTGTAATTACAGAGATGTTCTCGCTAGATTTTGATGTGATGTGCTTGAGATGCTCAACAGAGTTGAGTGTGTTCTCCAATGGTCGGCTGACATTGTTCTCGATATCCGATGCACTGGCTCCAGAATAACTCGTCATGACCATGATTGTATTGGTCTCGATGTCCGGAAGCAAGTCTATCGGAAGCTTCGAGAAAGAGAACAGACCGAATATAACGACCGCAATGAAGCATAGGGCGGTCATGATAGGTCTCTTTACCGAACTTTCAAATATGCTCATATCTCTTTGTTTTTATATTTGTGTTAATCAATAAGCTGCAATCACTTTATAACTTCCACTTCCATACCGTCGCTTATGGCATTCTGTCCTGCTACTACAACCTGTGAGCCTGGCTCAACACCAGAAATCAGCTCATATCGGTTGTCCATGCGGCGGCCAAGCATTACCTTATTGTTCTTGACCTTACCGTTCTCGTATGTGAACACATAGTAGTCACCGCTTCCGGCCTGTTTTACAACAGCCGCATCGGGCACAACGACATGTTCTTTGGTACCGAAGTTTACAATAGCCTTGCCGTACATGCCTGGGCGTACCTTCATGTCGGTGTTTGCAAGAGTAATCTCAACCGGGAATGTATGTGTTGCAGCATCAATGGTCGGGTAAATGATGTTTATCCTGCCGTCGAACTGCTGCTCACCGTATGTAGCGAACTGCAACTCCACACCAAGGTTCTTATTAGTCTGGGCATAGTGTGACTCGCTCACGTTGATCTTCATCTTGACAGGAGTTATCTGCTCCACGACAAGTATAGGTTGTGAACCATACATGTCACCGTTGTCATAGTTGCGTGCCGATACCACACCGTTTATCGGGCTTGTGAGTACAGTGTTCTCCATGCGGTTATCGAGTTGTTTCTTGCTTACCTCGATTTGTGTCCTTGCGTTGTCGTACTCTGCCTTTGATGTTCCGCCTACTTTGTACAGTTCCTCAACGCGCTTGAAGTCAACAAGCTGGTTCTCGTACTGCAGCTTCAGCTGGTCAAGGTTGCTGGCATCGAGCTGCACCAGCTTCTGTCCTTTCTTTACATGGTCGCCAACCTCGACAAAAATCCTGTCTATGCGCAGGGGCGAGTTAGGTATTATGTTGTTCTTGACCTCTGCCTCCACAGTTGTGGTGAACTCTTCAAGCTGTTCTACGGCTTCTGTACTTACCGTCGCAATCTTAACGTTCGGTTTAACGCTCTGTGTGGCGGCTGCAGACTGCTCTGCGCTCTTGTCTGAACCTCCACATGAGATGAGCATCGCTGTTGCAATCGCAATAAATGTCAGATTCTTTTTCATAACTATTCTTATTTTTTTATTCTTTTCCCAAAACAGTATTCAATTCCGATTTTGCAACCAGATAGTCATATATTGAGTTGTTGTATGTCAATTTCGTGTTGGTGAGCGAAACCTGTGAATTTGTCAATTCGAGAATTGTGCCCTTGCCCACGTCATATCTTTTCTGGCTTATTTCCAACCCCTTCTCTGCAAGCTCAACAGCACTCTTGTTGCTTTCGAGCTGCTCTGCGCTCGCTGTCATATTGTCGACATAGCTCTGGGCCTGCATGTTGAGCATGCGCTCGGTGTTCATCCTTGTCTCGGCAAGCTGCTCCTGCTGTATCCTGTTGCTCTTCAGGCTGGTGAAGTTGCTTGCCTTGAACAGCGGTATGCTTAGCGAGAGGGTCAGTGACGAAGCGTTGCTCCAGTCATACTTTCTTACGTTCCAGTTCCTGTTTGACATTGACTGGTACTGGTAACTGCCTACCAGTGCAAGTGTCGGCAGGAACGAAGTCTTGAGTATGCTGCGCTGCTTGCCCAGAAGGTCGCTCTGCAGGTCGAGCTGCTTCAGGGCCGAGTTGCCTGTAAGGTCAATCTCGGTACGGGCAGCCTGGGACATCTCTCCCTCATAGTTCTTCAGGTTGTCATCAACAACGAGCTCAACATCTGCTGTTATTCCCATAAGGACCTTGAGTTGCAGTTTGGCAATCTCCACGGCATTCTTGCCGCTTACGACCGATGGCCATGCGCTGTTCTTTTGCACCTCTGCGCTTATCTTGTCATATTCGCTTACGCGTCCCTGCTGGAACATTGCATTCACGATATTGAAGTTTGTCTCGGCGAGCTTGAAGTTTTCGCTCAATACATTGTATGAGTCCTGCGCCAGCATAAGCTGGTAGTAAGCCTTAGTAACCTGGTTTACAAGGTCAATCCTTGAACCGCGGCTCTTTTCAACGGCAAGCTTGAGGTCGCTCTTCGTAAGGCTCATTGTCTTGTAGACAGCCGGTGCATAGATAGGCAATGCAATCTGCAGTGCGCCGTTCCATGTGTTCGAGTCGTCATTACCCATCTTGAACGAACCCATGCTCGTCTTCATCTCGGCAACCTTTATGTTATATGTGACCGTACCGTCAATGCTTACGGTAGGCAGCAGGTTCTGCCAAGCCTCGCTCTTTGCAACCTCTTTCAGTTCTATCTCCTTTTCGGCAATCTTCATCGTCGGGTTGTCGCTGATAGCCAGTTCTATGGCCTTGTCAAGTGTGATGTGGAGTTCAGCCTTTGCTCCATCCTCCTGCGCAACTGCCGTCAACGTCAGTGCCGACAGCATTACAGCCACACCAATAAATCGCATTCTAAGATTCATAGCTGTTTTATTTTATTTTTAGATATTCTTCTATTATTTCTTGTCCCTTAGGGGTTGATATTCCTCTCAGGTAAAACAATACGAGCGAGCGTCCCAGTTCGTCAAGGGTATATTTGCTCAGTTCGTTGCTTACATCCATCTTCTTGACGGCAATTATCGCCTCAATGTCGCGTTGCAGGATGTACAGGAGAATCTCGAAGTTCGCATCCTCTCGGAAAAGCCCCTGTTTTCTCGCCATCTCCATCCATGCAAGGAACTTCTTGTTATTTTTCTGCTCCCTTTTCCTGCTTCTCCTGCATATCTCGGGGTATTTTTCAATTTCCTTAAAGAAATTGCTGTTAACCATTTTCAGTTTGTCAAAGTAAAGGGAGTATAGCTTAAGGATTATGTCAAGAATATGGTTGGCATCGCGGATAATTCTTTTCGCTTCGTCCCTCATCATCTTCTGTTGGAGCAGGAGCGACTCCAACAGAAGCTGTTCCTTGTCGCCGAAAAGCTCATAGATGGTGCGTTTTGACACAGAAAGAAGAGATGCGATGTCGTCCATCTTCACCTCCTTTATGCCTTTCTCCAGAAACTGTTGCAGTGCAGTTTCTGTGATGAGCCTTTTAGTGTTCTCTCTTGTACCGTCTTCTTTCACCCTTTTTCCCTTTTGCTTTGCAAAGTTACGACGAAAACTTTTTCAATGCAAAAAGTTTTCAGTGCAAAAATATTCCAAAATCAAATATTAATGATTTTTAATAGAGAAGTATCATAGCCAAGAGGCATGAATCGCAAAAATGCGATTCATGCCTCTTGATAATGTATGTTCTTTCTCTGGCTTATTCTTCAAGCAGTTGCTTGAGGAACTCGTTCATTTCCTCGTCGAACCCGGCAAGCAGGTCCTCGCTCAAGATTAGAGTATCGTCGTCAATGATAAGCAGGTCAACAATTGAAACATCATCGTCATCGGTCAGTACAAAAGAGTATGGCTTGGCGATGTTGAGACTTTCGAACATGCCCTTTTCCTGCATCTTCCCAAGTGTACTGCGGAGTTCCTTTTCAAAGATCTCCTCATTGTGTACCCCTTCCCACTCTATAATATGTACACGCGCGAGGGCATTGCCGTCATCGTCATGAATGCTCAGGTCGCCGTTCTCGCCGTTAACCTTGATGTGGAAGTCGGTTACTTTTGTCTCCTCTGCAGTGACATAGTTGCGTGCCATCTTCTCTATGGCATCCTGCAGCCTGTTTTGTGTTTCTCTGCTCAATGACATATCGGTATGTTTTTAAAGGTTTTTGCCGTGGCAGTTCTTGAACTTCTTTCCGCTACCACATGGGCACGGGTCATTACGTCCTACGGTCTTTTCGACGCGTACCGGTTCACGCTTGACGTTCTCGCGTGTATCACGCTGTGCAGCAGCCTGCTGGTTCGGGTCGTTCAAGTCTACCTTTGTCTCGTTGTACTTTTGCTGTGGCCTGTTGCGGTTTGGGTCAGGAGCAACCTTTACATTGTTCTGTTCCCTTTCTTGTATAGGAATCTGTCCGCGCATCAGTATTGATACTGTCTGGTCGTTAATCTTGTTCACCATCTTGTCGAACAGTGTCACAGACTCCAATTTGAATATGAGCAATGGGTCCTTCTGCTCATAACTTGCATTCTGTACCGAGTGCTTCAGGTCGTCGAGGTCGCGCAGGTTCTCCTTCCATGCGTTGTCGATGGTGTGGAGCAGTATTGCCTTTTCGAAGCTTTTTATAACTTCTTTTCCTCTTGTCTCGTATGCAGCCTTGAGGTTTACCGGTATCTGATATACATGACGGCCGTCTGTTATAGGAACATATATGTGCTCCTCATGCATTTCGGGGTGCTCCTTATATACGAAGTCGATGAACGGTAGTGCAATCTCGGCCATGCGCTCGGTGCGCAGTTTGAAACTTGCCATTGCAGCCTCGAAGCACTTCTCGGCATTCTTCTCGGGGTTGCCCTTTGTGAACTCCTCCTCGGTTGTGATGGGGAGCTCAATTGCCAGCAGGCGCAGCATCTCCATCTTTGCATCCTCGAACGTGTAGTTCTCCACAATATGGCAACAACGGTCCCATACCATGTTCACAATGTCCATGCCAATGCGCTCTCCAATGAGTGCATGGCGACGTTTGGTATATATTACAGTACGCTGCTTGTTCATCACGTCGTCGTATTCAAGCAAGCGTTTACGTATACCGAAGTTGTTCTCCTCAACCTTCTTCTGCGCGCGCTCGATTGATTTCGAAATCATCGAGTGCTCAATCATGTCGCCGTCCTTGAATCCCACGAAGCGGCTGTCGAGAACCTTTGAAATGCGTTCCGAACCGAACAGGCGCATGAGGTTGTCTTCGAGCGATACGAAGAATACCGAAGAACCCGGGTCACCCTGTCGTCCCGCACGTCCGCGCAACTGGCGGTCCACACGGCGTGACTCGTGGCGCTCCGTACCGATGATGGCAAGACCTCCCGCATCGCGCACCTCCTTGCTCAACTTGATATCGGTACCACGACCGGCCATGTTTGTTGCAATGGTCACGGTGCCCGAAAGACCAGCCTTGGCAACAATGTCAGCCTCCTTCTGGTGTAGCTTCGCGTTAAGTACATTGTGGGGTATCTTGCGCAGTGTAAGCAGTCGGCTCAGCAACTCCGAAATCTCTACCGATGTGGTACCTACGAGTACCGGGCGTCCCTCTTTTACAAGCCTGTCAACTTCCTCTATTACGGCATTGTACTTCTCGCGCTTCGTCTTATAGATGCGGTCGTTCATGTCCTTGCGCGCAATGGGGCGGTTGGTTGGTATCACCACCACGTCAAGCTTGTAGATATCCCAGAATTCTCCTGCCTCGGTCTCGGCCGTACCGGTCATACCTGACAGCTTGTGGTACATGCGGAAGTAGTTCTGTAGCGTAATCGTCGCGAAAGTCTGTGAGGCAGCCTCTACCTTTACGCGCTCCTTGGCCTCGATAGCCTGGTGCAAGCCGTCCGAATAGCGGCGTCCCTCCATTATACGTCCGGTCTGCTCGTCTACAATCTTCACCTGGCCGTCCTCTGTCACCACATACTCGACATCGCGGTCGAACATCGTGTATGCCTTGAGAAGTTGGTTTATGGTGTGTACTCGCTCCGACTTGATTGCATAGTTCGTGAGCATCTGCTCCTTCTTGGCAACCTTCTCCTCGTTGCTGAGCGCGGCGTCATTCTCGAGCATCGACAACTCGGTTGCAATGTCGGGCAGCACGAACAGGTTCTGGTCCTCGGAGTTTCCGGTGATGAGCTCAATGCCCTTGTCTGTGAGGTCAACGCTGTTGCTCTTCTCGTCTATCACGAAATAGAGCGGTTCTACAGCCTCGGGCATACGGCGGTTGTTCTGCTCCATGTACACCTCTTCGGTCTTGAGAAGGCCGGTCTTTACGCCAGGTTCGCTCAACAGCTTTATAAGCGGCTTGTTCTTGGGAAGAGCCTTGTGGCTGCGGAAGAGCGAGAGATAACCCTCGTTTACCTCATCCTTGTTGCTTGAATATATCTTTGTTCTAGCCTCGGCCAGGAACTGTGTCGCCAGTTTCTTTTGTGCCTCGACAAGCCTTTCCACCAATGGGCGGTACTCCTCGAACATCTGGTCGGCGTTGCGCGGAACCGGTCCCGAAATGATGAGCGGTGTACGCGCGTCGTCAATAAGTACAGAGTCGACCTCGTCGACAATCGCGTAATTGTGTTGGCGCTGTACCAAGTCGCTCGGCTGAGTAGCCATGTTGTCGCGCAGGTAGTCGAATCCGAACTCATTGTTGGTACCGAATGTGATGTCGGCAAGGTATGCGTTGCGGCGCGCGTCCGAGTTGGGCTGGTGCTTGTCGATGCAATCGACGCTCAGTCCATGGAACATGTATAGCGGTCCCATCCACTCCGAGTCACGCTTTGCCAGGTAGTCATTCACTGTCACGACGTGAACACCGTTGCCGGTCAGTGCGTTCAGGAATACAGGCAGTGTCGCTACGAGAGTCTTTCCCTCACCGGTAGCCATCTCGGCAATCTTTCCCTTGTGCAGTACCACACCGCCGAAGAGCTGTACATCGTAGTGTACCATGTTCCACACTGTGTCGTTGCCGCCTGCCTGCCAGTGGTTGCGGTATATAGCATTGTCACCGTCTATTGTGACGAAGTCGAACTTCGCGGCCAGTTTGCGGTCGAAGTCGTTGGCTGTAACCACAACCTCTTCGTTCTCGGCAAATCGGCGTGCGCTGTCCTTTACAATGGCGAACGCCTCGGGCAGAGCCTCGTCCAAAGCCTTGTCCAGTTTCTCGAGAACCTCCTTCTCCAGTTTGTCAATCTGGTTGAATACCGCTTCTCTCTTTTCAAGTTCGGTATTCTCAATGCTTGCCTTCAATTCGGCAATTCTGGCTCTTTCTTCGGTTACTGTACCCTGTATCTTCTCTCTCAATGCTGCCGATGCTGCACGAAGCCCGTCGTTGCTGAGCTCCGAGATTGCAGGGTATGCAGCCTTTACTTTTTCCACCCAAGGCTGTATCTCGCGCATGTCGCGGCTAGCCTTGTTTCCGAACAGTTTGCTTATAAATTCGTTAAAACCCATATTTTATATTTTTTTATTTTCAACTCGGTAATTACGCTTGCGCGTGCGTTCTAAAATATCATGCAAAGATAATGATAAAAAGAATAACTCCTATTATGTTTTGTGTAATAAATTCTTCATTTCTATAATCTGTTACAAACAAATAGCATGCCAAAGCAGTTTTTCTAATTTCTTTGTCATAGTGTCATGTTTTAATCTTTTTTGTTTATCTTCGCAGAAATGTTTTGAATTATGAAAAATGCACGCATCTTATTTGGAATGGCATTGATGTTCACATTGTTTTCTTGTGGAAACGGTACAAAATGCTATTATGGTTCTGATTTCGGTATCGTACCCGGTACAGGTGAGGATATGACCGAGGAGTTCGCAAAGGCATTAGAGACCATCAAGGCTGAATGTAATGGCGAAATTCCGGCCCAGTTGCTGATTGACAGCGGTGAATACGATTTCTACCCCGACAGTGCCCTTGTGCGCGAGTACTATGTGTCGAACCACGACCAGGATAATCCTAAACGTGTGGCTTTGGCTCTTGAGGGTATGAAAAATTTCACACTGAAGAACCTTCCAACACATACCGGCAGCGAATATGCCAATTTGATGATGAATGGTCGTATGTTGCCGGTTGCTATGGTCGACTGCGAAAATTGTACGCTGGAAGGAATAGCTGTCGATACCCGTGTGCCACAGATTACTCAGGTCGAGGTGCTTGAGAATGCCGGAGGCTATATAACATACCGTATTGCACCGTATGTAAACTACCGTATCGACAACGGACGCCTTGTCGTTTATGGCAGCAATTGGGAGTTCGTTCCCAGTTGGGGTATTGCCTTTGAAGGTGATACAAAACACATCATATACACCACGAGCGACATCGGTGTCGGCACTTCGGGTGTCGAGGAGATTGAACCCTATGTCATCCGCGCGCCCTGGAACGATGCACGTCTTGTTCCAGGCAGTGTCATTGCAATGCGCTCGTATGCCCGTCCCACACCAGGCATTTTTGTTACTGAGTGCAAGAATACAAACCTGTTGAATTCAAGAGTTTTTTACGCCGAGGGTATGGGCTTGCTTGCGCAGATGAGCGAGAACATTACACTCGACCGTTTCTGCGTGTCACTGCGCGATAACGAACGCTACTTTACCACTCAGGCCGATGCCACCCACTTTTCGGGTTGTAAGGGTAAGATTACCTCTGTCAATGGCTTGTATGAGGGAATGATGGACGATGCAATTAATGTGCACGGAACATACCTGCGCGTCACCCAAAGACTCGATGACAACACTTTGGTAGGCCGTTATATGCATGGTCAGGCCTACGGCTTCTATTGGGGTGGCGCGGGTGACAGCGTGCAGTTCGTGCGTTCCGATGTAATGGAAATTACCGAGGGTAACCGCGTTGTGGAGATTGCGCCTTATGACAAGGAACAGCTTGCAGGTTGCAAGGAGTTCAAGATAAAGTTCGAGAAACCTTTGCCGGCCGACATTGCCAACGGAAAGTACGGCATCGAGAACCTCGAATGGACTCCCGAGGTCTACTTTGCAGGCAATACAATACGCAACAACCGTGCGCGCGGTGCATTGTTCAGCACTCCAAAGAGCACGCTTGTCGAGAATAACCTCTTTGACCACACATCGGGCACGGCAATCCTGCTCTGCGGTGATTGCAACGGCTGGTTCGAGACAGGTGCATGCCGCGATGTGGTTATCCGCAATAATCGCTTTGTCAATGCGCTCACAAGCATGTTCCAGTTTACGAACGGCATAATCTCAATCTATCCCGAAATTCCCGACCTGGCATCGCAGACAAAATATTTCCATGGTGGTAACGGCAAGGGAGTTGTTATTGAGAATAATACCTTTGAGACGTTCGATGCCCCGATAGTCTATGCCAAGTCACTCGATGGCTTGCGTTTTGTGGGTAACAAAGTGTTGCAGAACAACGATTACAAACCATTCCACTGGAATACCCACCGCTTCCTTTTTGAGAAAGTCGTGAATGTGACAATCGAGAACAACGAGTTCGAAGGCGGCTTCGACAAGGAAAAGGATGTGAAGAACAATTATTGATGGAACTTCTTCATCGTTTTGCCCGGGATGTGCAGCCCGGAGAACTGCCTTCCCGTTTCAATAATCCTTTCTATTACTCACCGCACAGGCTTTGCATAATTGCAGCCGGTGCGGTGCGTGACATTTTGTCATGCAATGCCCATGTGGCTGCCGAAGTTGCAAAAGGCAAAATGTTTGGTGTGCTTGTTGTGCAGGATACACAGGGGCAGGTAGGTTTTCTTGCCGCCTTTTCGGGGTTGCTTTGTGGCACCAATATGCTCGACGGCTTTGTACCGCCTGTCTACGACCTTCAGTCGCCGACAGGTTATTTCAAACAGGAAGAGGGTAATATATCCCAGTTGAACGATAGGATAAAGGCAATGGAGTGCGATACCGGGTATCTGCTTGCTGTTGGCGAGGTAGCGACATTGAAACGCGATATGGAGCAGGAACTTTCTGTTATGCGTGATGCCATGCGTGAGAGCAAGAGGCAGCGCGATGCCATGCGCTCTTCGGGCACTCTTTCGCCTGAGCGAGAAGCGGCGTTGGTTCGCGAGAGCCAGTTTCAGAAAGCTGAGTTGAAACGTGCTGCTGCAAGGTGGCAACAGAAGATAACCGATAGCGAAGAACTTGTAGCTCCGTTGAAGGTTGGGATTGTGGCAATGAAGGAGGAGCGCAAAGCCCGTTCGGCAGCTCTGCAGGAGTGGCTTTTTACGCAGTTCAAAGTGCTCAATGCACGTGGCGAGGAGAAGAGTCTCCTTGATATATTTGCGGCAACAACAGGTAACTTGCCACCTGCAGGGTCGGGTGAGTGTGCAGCTCCAAAACTATTGCAATATGCCTATAGACATGGTTACAAGCCACTTGCTGTGGCCGAATTTTGGGTGGGCAGTTCTCCGGCCGGCGAAGTGCGTCGAGATGGTTGTTTCTATGGGGCATGCAAGAGCAAGTGCGAGCCCATACTCTCATATATGCTTCAAGGTCTCGATGTCGAAGAGAATGCCCTTGAGAAGGGTGGTGATATTGATGCTGTTGAGGTTGTCTATGAAGATGAACACCTTGTTGTCGTGAATAAACCGGCTGATGTGCTTTCTGTTCCGGGTGTGGTTGGTGGAATGTCGGTGCAGCAGTGGCTGCGCGAAAACCATGTACATAGCAATGAACTCTTTGTTGTCCATCGTCTCGATATGGCGACATCGGGGCTTCTTGTTGCAGCAAAGTCCATGGATGTCTACAAGTCAATGCAGGGAATGTTCGCTTCGCGCAAAGTAGAGAAGGTCTATCTTGCCCTGCTCGACGGCGTGCCTGTCATGGCTGAGGGAGTGGTGGATGTTCCGCTTGCGCCCGATTACGACAATCGCCCGCGTCAAAAGATGGATGCAGTCAATGGAAAGAGTGCTGTCACTCGTTATAAAGTGTTGGATGTCATGAAAATGGACGGCGCTGTTTGTGCATTGGTTAAGTTTGAGCCTGTTACCGGGCGCACCCACCAGTTGCGTGTCCATGCTGCTTGCAAAGAGGGATTGGATACTCCCATTGTCGGTGACGCTTTGTATGGCAAGCAGGGTAAGAGGCTTATGCTACACGCCTCGTCGCTTGTGTTCAATCACCCTGTAAGCGGCGAACTTCTTCATCTTGAGGCAAAAGTGGATTTTGTATCTCTCTTTGTTGACCGTAGCGCGGAGTAGTGTTGCTTTCTCCGCATGGTGCTTGTTCCTTATTCCTTTGCCGTCTTGCGGAACTTTGGGTGTTGTTTTTCTTGCTGTACATCAAAAAACTTGCGGAATTCATCTTCAAAACAGAAAATTTCAGTAATTTTATCTTTTGAGAATATAGCGGGAGGGGCTGCGGAACTGTTTGTTAGGCACTTGGAATTATCGCGATTGTTGATATTCTCTTGATTTTTAGTGTGTTGATTCGGATGTGGATTGAAATTCATATATCGGACTCACGTTGAATAAATTTACTTATCTTTGCCAAAGGTGGCGTTGTGTGTCAATTGCACATGAATACCAAATACAATTGATGTTTAAACCGTTTATAAATACAAAACCAAAATGAAAAAACTTTTAACCATTATGTTGCTGCTGGTGGTGTCGGTTGCTACCGGTCTGGCACAGATTGACACAAGCAAGGAGTACCGCATCAAGGATGTCGGTACCGGTAATTATCTGAATGCGGCAAACCACACTGCGCACGCTACCGGTCCCATCGGTGGTGTGACAGTAGCTGCCTATGCCGAGAGTGACGAGCAGATTTTTACATTCGAGGCTGCGGGTAGCGGTTATTACCTGAAGACAAGGAGTGGCTATTACATCTACTGCCAGCAGTGGAATGTCGATGCTCTTACAACAAAGAGTGTGCTCACATTCACCGATGCTGGCAATGGCAATTACTACATTATGAACGGCAGCAACTACTTCAAGGTTGAGAATGTGAGCGGTACATACTACCCGTTCTGCGATGCTCCATCAAGTGCAAAGGCTACATGGACTTTGGAGCCTGTAGTTACAGGTGACATCAGCATTGCAGTGCTTGGTACTACCGATGCTGCAGCAGGTGTTGTCTACAATGGCACCGAGTACAAGAGCGGAAGCACACTGAACACTAACGCCTCTATCAAAAAAGAGGATTTCACTGCAATGCCGGTTGACGGAATGCACGCTGTAATCAATATTGACGGCCTGAATATTTATGTGAGCTACTTCAGCAACAGCACAAAGTTCTACACTATAAAGGGACATAAGGTAGATCTCTACTACGTGAGCCTGAACCCCGATTATTGTGATGGTGTAAATCTTAAACTCACAAACAAAAATGCTCCACAGGATAACCGTGGTCTTTGGATGTTCGAGGCGCAAAGTGACGGTGGATACAAGGTTTACAACTATTCAACCGGTCTCACAAAGGTTCTTGGCATTACAGGTAGCGAAGCCAATGCACGTGCATCGATGGTCGACCGCAACAGCACTTCACATTCAACGGTTTTCGATGGTACAATCAATTTCGACGGCACAGCATCATACATAAAGATTAAGGGTAGTAACAACAATTACTGGAACAAACGAGGCAATTATCTGGCTCTGTGGGCCGATAACGGTGCTGTTGGTGACAACGGAAGTACATTCTTCATGGAGGAGGCCGACTACTCTCTGTTCCCCGATGAGTATAAATTCGAATACACTCCAAAGAATGCCAACACGCTGTGGTACAAATCGTCGGCAAAGTCGGGCGGTTCAAGCAACGCATGGCAGGAGTATGCCTTACCATTGGGCAACGGCGAGCTTGGATGCATGGTGTTCGGCGAGGTGCAGAGCGAGGAGATACAATTCAACGAGAAGACTCTGTGGAGTGGCCCTGCAAACACAATCGGTGCAGATGGTGGTAACCGCACATTCGTGAATTTCGGTTCACTGTTCATCACCGACAACAATGCACAGGCGGCAACCGACTATGTGCGTTACCTTGACCTCGAAGAGGGTATTGCCGGTGTGGAATTCAAAAAGAGCAACGGCACACGACAGGTGCGAAGATACTTCAGCTCGGCTCCCGACTCTGTAATTGTAATCAACTACAAGAATATCGGCAGCGAGAAACTGAACCTCACATTCAGCATGACCCCATGTAGCGACATCAGTGCAAGCAGTGTTACATACAGTAACGGCGCAGCATCGTTCACCGGAGCAATGGAGGCTGTGAAGTATGCGGCACGCGTACACGTGGCTGCCGACAATGACGCTACCATAAGCACTGCTTCAAACGGAATAACAGTGAGCAATGCAACCGAGGTGACATTCTTCCTGAAGGGCGGTACCAACTTCAACGGCGATATGACTGTCCTTGATAACTATTTCACGAATGAGACACAGGACGATGTCAACAACCGCATAAAGGCCGACATTGAAAAGGCTGCAGCCAAGGAGTATGCGGCACTTGAGGCGGCTCACATTGCCGATTTCAGCGCAATTACAAAACGTATGACACTCGACTTTGGTCTTGAAGTGCCAACCGTCGACACCAAGACTCTTATTGATAACTACTATCCCAACAACCAGGACGGCAACAGCGTCGATAACGACCATCTGTTTCTTGAACAGCTCTATTTCCACTATGGCCGTTACCTGGCTATCAGCTCAAACCGCAAGCCAATTGCGGCGCCAAACAACCTGCAGGGTATCTGGAACAACCTTGGCCGCCAGGCTTCACATGGCGTATGGAACTCGGATATCCACACCAACATCAACATACAGATGAACTACTGGCCAACAGAGATGACCAACCTTGGCGACCTTCACATGCCATTCCTGAACTTCATTATCCGTGGTGCGCAGAGCGAGGGTTGGAAAAAGGTTGCTCGTGAGTATAATAATGGAGATACCAAGGGCTGGAGCGTGATGACAGAGTCATCGCTCTACAATAGTATGAGTACTTGGGGCAGCAACTATCTGGTTGCCAATGTATGGTACACCAGCCACCTGTGGATGCACTACCGCTATACACAGGACAAGGAATTCCTGAAGAAGGCATTTCCTGTAATGTGGAGCTGCGCCGAGTTCTGGTTCCACCGCTTGAAGAATGTGAATGGCGTGTATCTCGCACCAAACGAGTATTCGCCCGAACACGGCCCCAGTGGCGAGGACGGTACAGCGCACGCACAGCAGATGATCAGTTATCTGTTCGAGAACCTGATGGAGGCGATAGAGATTCTTGATGCGAGCGAGCATGGTCTTACACAGGCGCAGATAGAGAAACTCAATGACTACTACCTGCACACCGACAAGGGTCTTGCAACCGAGTCTTGTGCAAGAGCAAACAACGGCGTGACGGTTGGTACAACCTTGCTTCGCGAGTGGAAATACTCGGCACATACAAGTGGCGAGACAGGACACAGACATATGTCGCACTTGATGGCTCTCTATCCAATGGAGCAGATTACACCCGAAAGCCAGTACTTTACCCCGGCAGTGAACTCTTTGAGACACCGTGGCGATGCGGCTACAGGCTGGTCAATGGGTTGGAAGGTCAATCTCTGGGCACGCGCACAGGATGGCGACCACGCCCACATAATCATAAAGAACGCGCTGCAGCACGCTGGCAGCAACGGTGGTGTATATTACAACCTGTTCGATGCGCACCCACCATTCCAGATTGACGGAAACTTTGGTGTATGCGCGGGTATGGCCGAGATGTTGTTGCAGAGCGCACACGGCTACATAAACATCCTGCCTGCATTGCCTACTGTTTGGGAAAAGAACGGAGAAATCGCCGGCATGAAGGCTATCGGTAATTTTACTGTCGATTTCAATTGGGAAAACGGCAAGTGTCAGAAGGCTACTATCACAAGCAATGCCGGTGCCGAACTGAAGGTGCGTTGCAACCGTGGTGCTATGGAAATTGGCAAGGCGCTTGTAACCGTGAACGGCAAGAAGGCAGCTGTAAGCGTTGAAAACAGCATTGCAACCATTCCTTGTGAAAAGGGCGATGTTGTTGTCATTGACTTTACCAAAACAGCCGAATCGTATGTCGAGAGCCACGAACTCGATGTTACTGAGGTCGGATATGCAACTCTCTACCTTGGTTTCGACGCCACTATCCCTGAACTTAAGGGTGAGGACTGCGGTGTCTATACCATTACAAGTGTAGGCGACAGCTATGCGCATATGGAGGCTGTAACCGGCACGTTGCCGGCAAACACTGGCGTGGTGGTGAAGGCCGATGAGGGCACATATACATTTGTGCAGTCGTCAACTTCTCCTGCAAACATTGACAAAGGACTGCTCGTGGGTACACTTGTCTGTGAACAGATAACCAAGGAGGAAGGCAAGGAGTATTATATCCTCTCGAATGAATATGAGCCGGTAGGCTTCTACATAGCCGGAAACGGAACGGATAACAAGTATTTCTGGAACAACGCCAACAAGGCATATCTTGTAATTTCCAAGGAGGTTGCACAGGGCAGCACCGGTTTCCGCTTTGATATTGACGGCACTACAGGAGTTGAAGAGGTGAAAACGGAAAACGTAAATGTAAAAGCTATTTACGATTTGCAAGGTAGAAAAGTCAACACTCCAAATAAGGGGTTGTACATCATTGATGGCAAGAAGGTATTTATAAAATAAAGTAACAATATAGCAGTTGACCCAATGTGGTTTGTCTCTAACCTTGTGTGAGAGATCTCTTTATTGCAGTTTTAGAGATTTCTCACACAAGGTTAGAAATGACACAAACACCGGATTATCGCAATTTGGGTCAACTGCTATATTATTGCCAAAAATATATATCTTTGAAAAATATTAGTTATCCGAAATTGTTTAATTCAAAGTACTTATGAAAAAGATTGCTTTATTGTTCATGTTGCTTGTCGCAATGGTGTTTACAGCCGTTGCTCAAGCCGACTACTACGTTGTGCATGGAGCCGACGAGAACGTGACTCACGGTACGCACTATCCCAAGGCCGTGGGTGTGGCCAATGTGCGCGGTGACCAGCAGGTCCTTGACAACATTGCGTCAGCACCGCGTTGTGCAGCCTATTTCGACAAGACAGCAACACTCTTCGAGGTAAAGAGCGGCGAGACAATTACACCACTCATTACCATCAACGGTGCATGGATGCACGGCTATGTCTATGTCGACTGGAACGGTAACAAACAGTTCGATGTGAACCTTACAGGTGAAGGTCCCTACATAAAGGGTGAGGGTAACGAACTTATGTGCTGGTCTCTTTACAGTCATAATGGTAACGGTGATAGTGGCTGGAATAGTGCCGGTCTCTACCAGGGCAATGGCGATGTTCTTGCTCCGGGCTCGTTCCGCGTGCCCGAGGGGCTTGAGGTTGGTGCAACCTACCGCATGCGCTATGCAATACAGTGGAACAGCATAGACCCCACAGGCGCGTATGCCAATTTTATAAGCGACGGCGGTTCTATTATCGATGTTACACTCAAGATATCGGGCATTGCATCCGAGGATGAGCAGCAATCCTATCCTATTGACGAGTATGCCGAGCCGCGTGTGGGCACAACTCCCGATGAGGCATCATGGAATGCCATAGCTGACGGCCTCAATGCCTCATGGGCTTCGCGCGACGTGCACTACAAACTGCACGAGGTTCCGCAACTGGAGCTGAAGAACGAGGCTGCACTCTACGCATGGAAGGGCGAGCGTGCCAACATACAGGCCGTGCTTTACAGCAAGAGCGACCAAGGCATGCTCTCGGTACGCATGACCGAGTGGACAAAGGGTGGTGCGGCTACCGGTATCAACGGAGGTGACGCACGTTTCGTCAACTATGTAATTACTGACGACTATGTATCCTGCGGCAATCACCCCATGACCTTGCCACAGTGGCTTGTTGCCGATGTAATCGACCAGGACAAGCCTCACGCCGTTCCGGCAATGGAGACACGCCCTGTGTGGTGTACCATTGAAGTGCCCCGCGACATTGAGGCAGGTGAGTATGCCACAGCTCTTGAGGTTGTCGATGAGAACGGCAATGTAGTGAAGAGCCTTACGCTCAATATCACCGTAGACAGCCACTCGTTGCCTACCGTGGCGAACCAGAAATTCCATCTCGACTTTTGGCAGCAGCCTTACGCTATCAGTCGCTACTATGGTGTAGAGCGCTGGAGCGATGAGCACTACGATGCGCTGCGCCCCTATCTCAAGGCTCTTGGCCGTGCTGGTCAGCGCACCGTCACCACAATCCTCTTCTATGAGCCCTGGGGCGAGCAGACACACGACCTTTTCGACCCTATGGTGCAGACAACGAAGAAGAGCGACGGAACTTGGGATTATGACTATACCGTGTTCGACAAATATGTCGAGTTGTGTGCCGAGTACGGCATCGACAAGCAAATCAACTGCTTCAGCATGGTTCCCTGGGATATGAGCTTCCGCTACTGGGACGAGGCTTCATCAACATACAAGTCTCTCAAGACAACTACAGGTACTGCCGAGTACAGTGAGTTGTGGACAAGTTTCCTCACATCCTTCAAGGCACACCTGGTTGAGAAAGGCTGGTTTGAAAAGACAAATATCGCAATGGACGAGCGTGGCGAGGCCGACCTGCAGAATGCCTATAACATTGCCAATGGTCTGGGCTTCAACTGCGCCCTTGCCGGCAACTACCACTCATCGCTCTGCGGAACATACCGCGACCTCTGCGCACAACTTGGCCAGGAGCACCTCTTTACGGCGCAGCAGCTTGCAAGCCGCAAGGCAAAGGGCTGGGTGACAACCTTCTACACAAGCTGCGCTAACAGCGAACCTAATATCTATACCAATTCCTATCCTGCCGAGGCTGCCTATCTGCCAATCTATGCGGCGAAGATGAACCTCGACGGCTATCTCCACTGGGCATGGTGTAACTGGGACGAGCATCCTTTGACCGACAGCCGTTTCCGCAAGTTCGGTTCGGGCGACACATACTGCTACTATCCCGGTAACCGCTCAAGCATCCGTTTCGAGCGTCTTATCGAGGGTATACACCAGTTCGAGAAGATACAGATACTCAAGGAAGAGTACAAGAACAACAGCGCAAAGCTTGCACAACTCAACACATTGCTTAACCGCTTCACCGGTGGCATTGCAGGTGCCGAGTGCGCGGCTTTGGTTGACGACCTTGAGGCGTTCCTCAACGGCAAGGAGGTTGAAATTCCCGTTGCAAAGGATGTGACGACAGGTTACTATCACATCGTGGGTAAGGCAACTTCGCGTGCCGAGCACCTTTATAACGATGCCACACTGAGCGGCAACAGCCTGCGTTTCACCTTGCAATCCAATAGCATGGTAAACACCAACAACGGTATATGGCACATAACAGTCAAAGATAACGGCAAGCTCGGCGTTAAGAACGGTGACGGTAACCCCGTCGTTACCGGTGCCAACTGGGGTGGCTCAATAGACGGCACATTTACGGAACTTACCATTGGCAGCACTGTCGATGTAGGCGAATACCGTTATTACTATTTTACCGAGGCGCTCAACTGCACCAACGGTGGTGCAAATTTCAAGGTCGGCGGTGTCGACTTCATCACTACATGGGCCGGTCATCCCGATGCCGACGACAACCAGTGGCGTTTCGAGCCGGTTGACGTAGAGGGAATGAATATCTACGATGTTGTTGTAGAGGGCAATGCCGACGTATATGTGGCATATAATAATGGAACAACAATCGAGAATGCCTTCAACGGTGGCTTCTTCATTACAGCAAGTGCCATCACCGCGCAGCAGCTCACTGCTGCAATGGTAGGGAATGTGCTTGAAGGAGCCGATGTCACTATCGAGGGCAATACCATCAAGGTTACGAATATAAAGGTTGCAATCCAGCCGGTAAAGCAGGACCTCTACAATACCAGCAAGGGTGACGGTGTTATTCCCCCGTACCGCATACCGGGTATTACCACGGCAAGCAACGGCCGCCTCATTACAGCCGCTGCGCGCCTTGTCTGCGGAACCGACCCCGGTTACGGTCAGGTCGATGTCGTTTGCCGCTACAGCGACAACAATGGCGAGACATGGAGCGACATGATTGATGTGGCAGTTGGTACGGGCCGCACATCGGCGACTGTCAACTATTTCGATACAGCATTCGGTGACCCTGCAATTGTTGCCGACCGCACCAGCAACGAGGTTCTTATCATTGCGGTGGCCGGCTGTACAGTGTACGGCAACGGCAACACCACACGCCAGAACCCCAATATGATTGCAACAATTCATAGCAAGGACAATGGCGAGTCATGGGAAGCTCCCGTCAATGCTACCGAGCAGATATATTCACTTTTCGATGCCGGCAATGTCGTGCAGTCGGCTTTCGTCGGCGGTGGCAAGGTATTCCAAAGCCGCATTGTAAAGAAAGACAAATATTACCGCCTTTATGCAGCCATGTGTGCGCGCCCCAACGGTAATCGCGTCATCTACTCCGATGACTTCGGCCGCACATGGTATGCCCTTGGTGGTGCATCGGCTCTCCCTGCCCCCGGTGGCGACGAGCCCAAGTGCGAGGAGATGCCCGACGGCCGCGTAATCCTTTCAAGCCGTGTAGGCGGTGGCCGCATATACAATATCTACACCTACAGCAACACCCTTGAGGGTACAGGAGAGTGGAGCACGTCGGTAAAGAGTACTTTTGAAGGCTCAGGTCTCACCCCCGGTGGCAACTCTACTAACGGCGAGATTCTTGTAGTACCCGTGCAGCGCAAGAGCGACGGCAAGGAGATGTATCTTGCCCTGCAGTCACTCCCCACAGGTGGCGGCCGCACGAATGTCGGTATCTTCTATAAGGAACTGACCGATGTTACAGACATCAATAGCGTAGAGAACTTTGCCAAGGACTGGAACGGCTTCTTCCAAGTGAGCAACACTTCGTCGGCATACAGCTCAATGGACCTGCAAGCCGATGACCGTATCGGTTTCATCTACGAGGAGACATTGACAGGTTTCGGTCGTCGTGACAATCCTGTTTCTACAAGTTTCCCCACAGGTGCAGGGCAACATAATTTCGACGGCTTCGATAATATATATGTTGCATATAGCCTCGAATACATAACGAACGGTGCCTACAGCGTCAAGCGCAATGTCGACCGCCGTGCATTTGTCCAGGACTACTTCACGGCTCTTGTTGCCGATGCTGCAGAGGATGTCAAGGCTAATGTAGCCGACGCGCTCGAGGCGTTGAGCGAGGAACCTACTGTTGCCGAAATAGACAATATCTATTCTATCATAGCAGGTGGCGAACCTGCCGACAAATGGGACGGCAAGGTACTTACCTTCACCAATGTGCAGCAGAATGGTATAGAGCGTGTACTTTATATAAATGATGAAAATAAACTTGATATAACCACTTCAACTGCCGACGAGGTGGGTGCAGTGGCGCAGTTCCACTGCAAGAAGGAGGCAAGCGGCAAGTACAGTTTTTTTAACAAGGAGAAGAACCTGTACATGATTTGGCGTGCCGGTGCTAACTATGGTTACAACAACAATGCCGGAACACTTGCTGCATACAATGCCACATACTGCGACTGGAGTATCAATGCCGGCAGTGTTGCCGACAGGTATTATCTTGTGAGCAAACGTAACGACGGCACAACCGATGGCTCTTTGATTGTTATGGCATCGGGCGTTTTTGATGCATATTCGGCTACCGAAGGTTATACAGCCAATTATAGCAACCTTTTCCGCATTGATGTTGTGGGTATCGCAACAGGCATTGAGAAGGTAGAAATCAGCAATGAGAAAGAAGAAATCTTCGACCTCGCAGGCCGCAAGATTGATACTATCACTAAGGCCGGTATTTATATCGTAGGTGGCAAAAAGGTACTTGTAAAGTAAATACCTGAACCGAACAATAATAGGGCAGCCTCTTGGAAAAACCGAGGGGCTGCCTTATTATTTGAAAGATTCCAAGGCGCTGATTTAAAACGATTGCTTGTCACGGTGGATATATTAATCCTTTGTAATAGAATCGGGGATTTCGGAATCCACATGTTACCGCAACCCGCGCGGCACAAAAACTCTCCTGCTTTTCAAAGGGGAACGGCAACGCGGGGGAGCGTTGCTTGCGATGACAATGCGAGAGCATTGTTTGCGACGGAGGAAGATTTACCTTCCCAGAGGAGCGTGTTTCAGCACAAACCTTTAGGTTTACGAAGGAGTGCCGTATGGCTAAGCGGCAGTTTCGGAGGGAGTTAAAACACAGCCATCCATGTCATGTCGAGCGAATGCGAGACATCTCCGTTTTGTGTGTTACAGAAGTTCACCTGACAGTCATGCTGTTATCTTTTATTTATTTAACCGTCATTCTATCCTTACTTTTTGACGCAAAAAGTAACAAAAACTTCGGCACACGGGCGCAACAGTCGCTCGTTCCTCTCGCTCGTTAATTGCCTTGCAGGCAATATAACTCGTCCGTCACTCGCTTGTCGCTTCAAGACTTTCTGCCGTCAGC
>JAFYQH010000009.1 GCA_017547205.1 Bacteroidaceae bacterium
CGTCAGACCACGAATTCGCTATTGCTTCTTCTCTCCCAAACGTCACCGTTTGAAACTTGCAAGTCGCTAGAGGGTTCGTCGGCAACTACGCCCCGAATGGACTTTCACCACAGATATATGACATGCCCGTCATACAAAAAAGATAGGGTGACTCATTGAGTCACCCTATCTTTTAAACTTTGCGGCGCAGATTATCTACGCAAGCCGAGCTTAGCGACAATCGCACGGTAGCGGTTGATGTCACGGTCCTTAAGATAGTTAAGGAGTGAACGACGCTTACCAACGAGCATTGTCAAAGCTCTCTGTGTGCTATAGTCTTTACGGTTAGCCTTGAGGTGCTCCGTCAAGTGGGCAATACGGTATGAGAACAAAGCAATCTGGCTCTCTGCTGAACCAGTATCAGTGCTAGACGTTCCGTATGTGCCAAAGATCTCTTTCTTTTTCTCTGAATCCAAATACATAATTTGAAGTTTTAAAGGGTTAAAAAAATATCTTTTGGCCGACAAATGAATGCGCACCGGGCGCACTATGTTGCCAACGCGGATGCAAAGATACAACCTTTTTCCGGAATGGCAATCCATTTTGTGTATTTTTTCAATGAATAGTTCACCGGTTCATCCATCTGGGACTAAATTAAGACTAATTATACAGAAACATAGCACAAGACAACAAGTTTTAGCCGTTTTTATTGTAACTTTGCAGGCTGTAAGGCCTGCAGTGACCCGACGGTTATTGTATGGAACCATACCGATTGAAACAAGCAGAAAAGCAACATAACGACATATGCAGAACATACGCAACATCGCCATCATCGCACACGTTGACCACGGAAAGACAACACTTGTAGACAAGATGATGCTGGCCGGCAACCTCCTTAAGGAGCAGGACAACGACAAACTCACACTCGACAACAACGAACTGGAGCGTGAGAGGGGTATAACAATCCTATCGAAGAATGTATCCATCCGCTACAAGGATACCAAGATAAACATAATAGACACTCCGGGACACAGCGACTTCGGTGGCGAAGTGGAGCGCGTGCTCAACATGGCAGACGGCTGCATACTGCTCGTCGACGCGTTCGAAGGCCCAATGCCACAGACACGTTTCGTGTTGCAGAAGGCACTGCAGATAGGCCTGAAGCCCATTGTCGTGGTGAACAAGGTGGACAAGCCCAACTGCCGTCCCGAGGAGGTATATGAGATGGTATTCGACCTAATGTTCTCACTCGAGGCAACCGAGGAGCAGCTCGATTTCCCTGTGCTCTACGGCTCGGCAAAGAACAACTGGATGAGCACCGACTGGCGAAACGAGACAACAGACCTCACAGCCCTGCTCGATGCCATATTGGAGCATATACCGGCACCCAAGCAACTTGAAGGAACACCTCAGATGCTCATCACATCGCTCGACTACTCACCGTACACCGGCCGCATAGCCATAGGCCGCGTACACCGCGGAACACTCACCGAGGGCGCGAACATAACACTCGTCAACCGCAACGGCGAAGAGAGCAAGATGAAAATAAAAGAGCTGCACACGTTCGAAGGACTGGGACGCAAGAAGACTGATAGCGTAAGCTCGGGCGACATATGCGCCATTGTAGGCCTTGAGAAGTTCGAGATCGGCGACACCATATGCGACTTCGAAAATCCCGAGGCACTGCCCCCTATCGCCATCGACGAGCCCACAATGAGCATGCTTTTCACCATAAACGACTCTCCGTTCTTCGGCAAAGAGGGCAAGTTCGTGACATCGCGCCACATACAAGAGCGCCTTGACAAGGAACTTGACAAGAACCTCGCGCTGCGCGTAAAAAAAGACCCCGAGGAGGATGCATGGACAGTATTCGGCCGTGGCGTGCTTCACCTGTCGGTGCTCATAGAGACAATGCGCCGCGAGGGATACGAGCTGCAGGTGGGACAGCCGCAGGTAATATACAAGGAGATCGACGGCATACGCCACGAGCCCATTGAGGAACTTACCATAAACGTGCCTACTGATTTCTCGAGCAAGATAATAGACATGGTTACACGCCGCAAGGGCGAGATGCTTTCGATGGAGGCACAGGGCGACCGCGTGAACATCGAGTTCAACATACCGTCTCGCGGTATCATAGGCCTGCGCACCAACGTGCTTACCGCATCGGCCGGCGAGGCTATAATGGCACACCGTTTCAAGGAGTACCAGCCATTCAAGGGCGAGATAGAACGCCGCACCAACGGCTCCATGGTAGCAATGGAGAGCGGGACGGCATTCGCATACGCCATCGACAAACTGCAGGAACGCGGCAGGTTCTTCATCAGCCCGCAGGAGGATGTATATGCCGGACAGGTCGTAGGCGAACACATACATGAGAACGACCTTGTCATAAACGTGACCAAGAGCAAGAAACTGACCAACATGCGCGCCAGCGGAAGCGACGACAAGGCACGTATAATCCCACCTATAATATTCTCGCTCGAGGAGGCTCTGGAGTACATCAAGGAGGACGAATACCTTGAGGTGACCCCGAAATCGATGCGCATGCGCAAGATTATTCTCGACGAACTGGAACGCAAACGTGCAAACAAGCAGTAAGGCAATGAACAGGATTCTTGTATACACGCTTCTGGTGCTGGCATTGATATCATGTGCCGGCAAGGAGAGCGGGCTCTACACCCTGAATGGCAAGGTCGGTGACACCGAGTGCACTGTCTACCTGTTCGGTATCGACAACCGCTACGAGCGAATCGACTCGATTGCCGGCAACGACGCAGGCGAATTCTCATTCAGCATGAACACCGACACCGTGATACCGCTCATGCTGTTGCTCCCCGACGGTGTCCTTGTCCCCGTATATGCCGAACCAGGCATAGAGGCACAATTGAGGAAAGACAAAGGAATGAAGAACGGCTGGTGCATCGACGGAGGAACGACACAGACTCTTCACGACAGCATCTCTCGCGAGCTGGATGCATGCAAGAGCGACAGCCAGATTGAAAAGATAATGGCAGAATTCCTCGAAGCAAACCCCATAAACGACGTAAACATAGAGATAATACGCCGATATGCCGTTGACATAAAGGAGCCCAAGCCCGACAAGATACGCAAGCAGATTTCAGGACTGGGTGGCCTGTTGCAGGACCAGGAATTCTTCGCCACTATCAAAAGGAAAGTCGACCACAAGAAATCAAATACTGTCAGCAGGTCATTCCCCGCATTCAACTACACTACTGCAGAGGGCAAGGAGGTGTCGTTGCCGACATACATACGCAAGTACACGCTTGTCACATTCTGGGCAACATGGGACGAAGAAAGCCGCGCCGTCATGCAGTCGCTAAGAGAGTTGAAGGAGAATGTCGATTCCACATACTTCGCAATACTCAACATCGCACTTGACAGCAATACCATCAAATGGAAAGAATGCGTAACTGCGGACAGTATCGTCGGCGACAACGTTGCCGAGAGAAAAGGCTGGAACGGCGGAGTGCTCAAGGAGTTCAACATACCATCACTGCCATACTCGATGTTGCTTACACCATACCAGAGAGTAAACAGGTACGATGTTGACCTGAATAGCGCGCTTGAGGTCATAGATCCATTGGTCGAGAAGCACAAGACGCAACTCAAGGAGCAGGAGCAAAAGAAGAAAAAGAGAAAATGATATGCTTGTAAAGGTTCTTGCCGCAGCCATACAAGGCATAAACGCGACACTTGTAACAATAGAAGTCAATGCCCTGCGAGGAATCAAGTTCTACCTTGTAGGGTTGCCCGACAGCGCAGTCAAGGAGAGCCAGCAACGTATCCAGTCGGCACTCCACCACAACGGCCTGCGCTTCCCCAGCAAACAGATAATAGTAAACATGGCCCCCGCAGACATAAAGAAAGAGGGCTCGGCATACGACCTGCCGATAGCAGTGGGAATACTGGCAGCTGACGAAATCGTGGCAACAACGAAACTCGACCGCTACTTGATAATGGGCGAGTTGGGACTCGACGGCAGGCTCATGCCCATTAAGGGAGCATTGTCAATAGCACTCAAAGCCAAGGAATTGGGATATGAAGGCGTGATACTGCCAATAGGCAATGCAGCCGAAGCCGCCGTGGTAGACGGCATAACGGTATATGGTGCCGAGGAACTGATGCAAGTCATAAGGTTCCTCAATGGCGAGGAGGCAATAGCACCGTACAGCATTGACATACACAACGACTTCTATTCAAGACAGAGCACATACGGAGTGGACTTCAGCGAAGTGCGCGGCCAGGAGAGCGTCAAGCGCGCATTCGAGGTTGCAGCCGCCGGAGGACACAACCTCATAATGGTGGGCCCGCCGGGTAGCGGAAAATCAATGATGGCAAAAAGACTACCGTCCATCCTGCCCCCGCTCACTCTCGAGGAGAGCCTCGAAACCACAAAGATACATTCGGTAAGCGGAATGATGCCCGACGGCACATCGCTCATAACCCAACGCCCGTTCCGCAGCCCCCACCACACAATATCGTCAGTGGCACTGTGCGGCGGAGGAAGCAACCCAAGACCGGGCGAAATTTCACTCGCACACAACGGCGTGTTGTTCCTCGACGAACTGCCCGAATTCAGCCGCGACGTCCTCGAAGTGATGCGCCAGCCATTGGAAGACCGTAAAATATGCGTGGCACGCGCCAACTACAAGGTCGAGTACCCCGCCGGAGTGATGTTCGTCGCAAGCATGAACCCCTGCCCCTGCGGCTACTACAATCACCCCACCAAGGACTGCACATGCAGCCCGGGCCAAGTACAACGTTACCTCAACAAGATAAGCGGCCCCTTGCTCGACCGCATTGACCTGCAGATAGAGATAGTCCCCGTGCCGTTCGAAAAGATTTCGGGCACTGCGCCGGGAGAACCGAGCGCAGCCATACGCGAACGCGTGATTGCCGCCCGCAGGATACAGGAAGAGCGTTTCAGGAACGAGAAGGGAATACACTGCAACGCACAGATGACACCCAAGCTCATTGCCAAGTACGCAGTGCTTGACGAGACAAGTCTTGCCATGCTTAAGACAGCCATGACAAGATTCGACCTCTCGGCCCGTGCATACGACCGAATACTCAAGGTTGCCCGCACCATAGCCGACCTCGACCACAGCGAGAACATACAGTTCCAGCATATTGCCGAAGCAATAGGCTACCGCAACCTTGACCGGGAAAGCTGGGGAACGTAGTGACACAGGCCGGCAACAGCAATAAACCACTCGTAGCATTGTTGAACGTGATGCCCAAACAGGAACTGATGTCCAAAGCATCCTTTATAGCTAAATGAAAAGAACCATATTTATATTAATTTTGTCACTTGCACTGACAACGGGCAGCGCGCAGGACTGGGGAAGGATTATAAGCGGCATTATAAAGGCCGGGAAAGCCCTTTCCATAAGCGACGAGGAACTTGCCAACGTAGTACGCGAGAGCGTCGATGCCATGGACAGGAGCAACAATATCTGCCCCGAGAGCAGCAGATACACAAAGCGGTTGCGGCGACTCACTCAAGGGATGGACGATGCCGACGGCATACCATTGAACTTTGAGGTATACAAGACTAATGAGCTGAATGCCTTTGCTTGCCCCGACGGCAGCGTGAGGGTATTCTCGGCTCTCATGGACCTGCTGAGCGACGAAGAACTGCTGGGCGTGATAGGTCACGAGATCGGGCATGTAGCCCTGCGCCACTCGAAGAAGGCCTGGAGGGAAGAGTTGCTCAGGAGCGCGGCATCTGATGCCATAGGAGCATTCAGCGACACGTGGGCCGGATTGTCAGAATCGACACTGGGCAATATTGCGGGAGCAGCAATATCGGCAAAGCACTCCAGAGTGCAGGAGAACCAGGCCGACAGCTACGGATATGAGTTCCTCAAGGAGAACGGCAGGAATCCATGGGCAATGGGACTTGCATTCAGGAAGATGAAGAAACTGTCCGAGAGCGATGAGCCAAAGTACAGCAAACTTTTACAACCATTCTCGACACACCCCGACTTTGACGAGCGCATAGAAAGGATAAGGGAGATGGCCGAAAGGGATGGCTACCAATGTAAATGAAAGAACATCAGGAAATGGAAATAAGGAACATATGCATATACTGCGCATCGAGCAACAAAGCCGCAACCGTTTACGGCGACACGGCATACGAACTTGGCGCGCTGCTTGCCAGGGAGGGGATAACCACGATAACTGGCGCCGGGAGCATAGGGCTCATGCGCCGCGTCGAGGACGGCGCACTTGAGAACGGCGGCAAGGCAATAGGTGTAATACCACGGTTCATGGTCGAGCAAGGATGGCACCATACAGGACTAACCGAGCTACGAATAACGGAGAGCATGCACGAACGCAAGAAAATGATGGCAGACCTGAGCGACGCGGTGATTGCACTACCGGGCGGTTGCGGGACCATAGAGGAGTTGAGCGAGATCATTACATGGAAGCAGCTCGGGCTCTACTTCAACCCTATTGTCATACTCAACACCAACGGGTATTACAACCATTTCATCGCACAACTCGAACAGGCCATAGAAGAACACTTCATGGGAGAGATACACGGAAACATCTGGAGCGTGGCCGACACCCCGTTCGAGGCATTGAAGATAATAAGGGACACTCCTCGTTGGGACAGTTCCGTAAGAAAATACGCTGCACTATGACAGGAGACAGCGCACCCTACTGTATGGTAAACGACAACCTTGTAATGTTGTTGTTCGTAATGAACTTTGTGGGAATTGCATACGTGTTCCTGATGAACGGTACAAGCATCATCGAACGTCTGAAGTGCATATTCTACTACGAGAGCAAGAGCACCCCTTTCAACGACAGGACGCACATCACATGGATATGCAACTTTCTACTGTATGCACAGACAATTTTCTACTCCACGATATTGACGGTAGAATATCTGCGCTATATCCATGGGCTTGCAATAAAGGGGAGTGCTTTATTTGCACTAGCAATATCGGCCACTATATTTGCATCGGTGCTGCTGCTCAAGAGGATTGTATACAGCATTGTCAACAACATCATGTTTACAAAAGCCATTGCCGAGGAGTGGAACAATCTATATTTCTTTACAATAAAACTGTTGGGATTCGCACTATCCCCGGCTGTAATCGCAATATTATTCATCCCCGGAATACCTTTCATTTATGTTGAAGTTTATTTAACAATTGTCCTGCTGGCATACGTTTACACGATATTCTGCGGACTTATTAGAATCATTTTCCCGAAGAAACGGAATTTTTTGGATATTTTTTTATATCTTTGCGCACTTGAATTTCTACCCATAGCAATGGTGTGGAAATCGGCACTACAATTGAATGAATTTATAACGATAAAAATTTAGGACATTGAAGGTAAGCAAGATTTTGGTTTCACAGCCTAAACCAGCCACAGGAAAATCTCCATATTTCGATATCGCGGAGAAGCATAATGTACAGATAGACTTCTGCTCATTCATCAGGGTTGAGGGAGTAACAGCAAAGGAGTTCAGGCAGCAGAAGGTTTCGGTCCTGGACCATACGGCAATTGTATTCCTTTCACGTCATGCCATAGACCACTTCTTTACCCTGTGCAAGGATCTTAGAGTAACTATCCCCGACGACATGAAGTACTTCTGCCTCTCGGAGACTATTTCACACTATATCCAGAAGTATGTACAGTACCGCAAGCGCAAAGTATTCTTCGGCAACGGGCACATACAGGACCTTGAGCCACTGTTCGCCAAGCACAAGACTGAGAAATATTTCGTGCCTACATCAAATATCCATAACGCCGAGATAAACTCACTGTTCGACAAATATGGTATAACACATTCGCAGGCCGAAATGTACCGCACAGTAAGTACTGAAATTGCACCCGAATACATCAAGTCGTACGACATGCTTATCTTCTTCAGCCCGCATGGTATCGAATCGTTGAATAAGAATATTCCCGACTATTCACAGGGAGACCAGCTTATTGCCTGCTTCGGTAACGTTACCGCAAAGTGCATAAAGGACAACGGTCTTCGACTGGACCTGGAAGCTCCGCATGAAGGAGCAACCAACATGCCAGCGGCTCTGGATGTATACCTTACAGCGAACAACAAGTAAACCACTAACACAGCCCTGTCCGCGCGACGGGGCTTTTTCAATTGAACAGCCAATAACCGCATGCACAGAAACACCTTTCCACTAAAGGAGCATCTCAAGAGCAAGAGCGTCATAGAACAGCTCTACGCCAACGGTTCGTCGGTAACTGCATTCCCGCTCCGCGCAGTATTCATGGAGCAGGAGCACGACAGACTGCAGACAGTTGCTGCCATTCTAATAAGCGTGGCAAAGAAGAGATTCCGTCATGCAGTCGACCGTAACCTAGTGAAAAGACGCATACGCGAGGCCTACCGCACAAGCAAGCACCCGTTCGTGGAGGCATTGGAAAACAAAGGCAAGAAGATGGCTGTTGCTATACTATACATCGACACCAGGCACAACAGCACTGCATTCATAAAGCGCAAGATGGAAAAGTTGCTCGAAAGCATCATCATAAAGACCGGGCTGAAATGAAACGTTTCTTCACCAACATACTTATCCTGCCTATCAGATTCTACCAGAGAGTCATATCACCAATGACACCACCGTCATGCCGCTTCACACCGACGTGCTCGCAATATACCATAGAAGCCTTGCGCAAGCATGGGCCCATAAAAGGCCTGTACCTTGCCATAAGACGCATACTGCGCTGCCACCCGTGGGGTGGCTCGGGATATGACCCGGTGCCATAAACGAGCATCATATGGATTTCCTCGACATACACACCCATGATGCCGGCAGAGAGAATGCCATTCTCAATTGCAGCACGTATACTGCGGGAAGAAACATTTCTGTAGGCATACACCCATGGGAGATATCAGAAAACTGGGAAAGACAGTTCATGGAGATTGAGCGCATGGCTGCAGAGTGCAATGTGATTGCAATCGGTGAATGCGGTATCGACAATATAAAATCCACAGCAAACATTGACACCCAGACAGAAGTATTCAAGGCACATGCCTTGCTCGCAGAAAAGGGCGGCAAGCCACTGATAATACATTGCGTAAAAAGCCTTGACAGAATAATTGCACTGCACAGGGACATTAAACCAATCCAACCCTGGATAATACACGGGTTCCGTGGCAAACCACAACAAGCCCTGCAGCTTGTCAATGCCGGTCTCCACATCTCGCTTGGCGAACATTTCAACCTAAAAAGCGCCGAGGCAATACCGGTAGGAAGACTGTTCGTTGAAAGTGACGAGTCACAATTACCCATAAACAGAATATATGCAGCCATTGCAGAAGCAAAAAAGATGCCGGTAGAAGAACTGGCCGTGTCGGTCATGCGGAACGCTGCAATATTCGAGCAATTTTAGTCCGAATCACACGTTTACAACAATGGGACGACACTAATTCGCCCAAAGATTGGCAATTACTGACAATTTTGTTTAAATTTGTATTTGACAGAGACCTCATCAATGTTCAAAAGAAAAGAAATGGACAAGCCAAGAACCTTTACAGACAGACGCGGAAGCCTCACTATCGCAGAAGAGGGAATTGAAGTTCCGTTCAAGATACAACGCGTCTATTGGATACACAGTGTTCCCGAAGGCGAGGAACGGGGAATGCACTCGAACAGGGTATGCTGGGAATACGTTGTGGCTGTCAACGGTAGTGTGGACATAACACTGGAAGATGCGGAAGGACGGTGCACCTATCACCTTGACTCCAAGGACAAGGGATTGCTCATTCCACCCGATACCTGGGACGAAATAAGAAACTTCTCGCACGACGCTGTACTGCTTGTACTCGCATCCCACTCATACAACGAGGACGCATATATCAACTCATACGACGAATTCCTGAAAAGCATAGGCAAATGAACGACGGGACAGGAAACACCATAACCGTAAGGAGATACAGCGGCAATGACGCCGATGCATGGAACGGTTTTGTCAGAACAAGCCGCAACGGCACATTCCTCCACAACAGAGGCTACATGGACTACCATGCCGACCGCTTTGCCGACCATTCACTGATGTTTTATGCCGATGAAGAGCTTATTGCCATAATGCCGGCACATGTAAAGGAAAACAGCCTATGCTCACACAACGGACTGACATATGGCGGTCTATTGTTGAGTGACCGTACTACCACAGAAACCGTACTTGCCATATTTGCCGCGCTCAAGGAATACCTGCTTAACAACGGCATAGCAACAAGAATCGTATACAGGCCCATACCGCACATATACCACAGCTACCCCTGCGAGGAGGATATATATGCCCTGTTCCGTAATGGAGCGTTGCTTACGGAGTGCAAGGCTTCATCTGTAATAGAACTGGACAACCCAATCCCTTTCAAGGGACGCCGTAGGCTTACGGCTGCAATGAAAAGCCGCCTGCACATAAAGGAACAGAAATACTATACCGCATTCTGGAAAATTCTCGACACACGCCTGCAGAGCAGGTACGGGGTTGCACCGGTGCACACCCTCGAAGAGATCACGTTGCTGCACGAGCGTTTCCCGGAAAGCATAAGGCTGTTCACGGTGGACGATGACAACGGAAACATTCTTGGAGGTACCGTGCTGTACGTTACGGACAGGGTTGTGCATATGCAATACAGCGGCACGACAGAAGAGGGAAGACGCACGAGCGCACTCGACCACCTGTACGAATACCTGATAAAAGATTTGTTTGCCGGCAAGAGATTCTTCGACTTCGGCATATCGGTAGAGGACGGGGGACATTACCTGAACAGCGGACTCATTGCATACAAGGAACGCCTTGGCGGACGGACCGTCACATACAACACATATGTTATTGACCTGAAAACTACAGACCGATGATAAAATACTGCGACCTGAAAGCCATAAACGGATTGTACGGGGAGGAACTCAACGAAGCCATACTGCGTGCTGCTTCGAGCGGATGGTACATTCACGGCAAGGAGGTGGAGAATTTTGAACAGGCATTCGCAAGGTATTGCGGCTGCAGCCACTGCATAGGCACAGGAAACGGGCTTGACGCACTGACGGTAATACTGCTTGCCTATCGCGAAATGGGGATTATGGTAGCCGGTGACGAAATAATTGTACCGGCCAATACATACATTGCCACAATACTTGCCATAATGCAGGCTGGAATGAAACCTGTACTATGCGAACCGGCCCCCCAAAGCTACAACATAGACACCGGCATTATTGAAAGCCTCATCACTGAAAAGACACGTGCCATAATGCCGGTACATCTGTACGGACAGGTCGCAGAGATGACACGCATTATGGACATTGCCCGCAGACACTCGCTCAAAGTGATAGAAGATGCCGCACAGGCTCACGGAGCCATGCATGACGGCAAGCGTACCGGCAGCCTTGGCGACGCGGCCGGATTCAGTTTTTACCCGGGAAAGAACCTTGGTGCCTTGGGCGATGGCGGCGCAATAACCACTGACGACGACGTCCTGGCAAGTACAGCACGGGCCATAGCCAATTATGGGTCGCACCGGAAGTACGTACACACATTCAAAGGGGTAAACAGCCGCCTCGACGAGATACAGGCTGCTGTATTGGGTGTAAAGCTGAAGAACCTCGACAAGGAGAACGACAGAAGGCGCGAGATAGCGCACCGGTATATAGCCGGGATTGACAACCCCGCAGTTTCACTGCCGGCAGTAAATGATTACGAAGGACATGTATTCCATATATTCGCGATACTTTCACCGGAAAGGGAACGGTTGCAGCAGTACTTGGCAGGCATGGGCATAGAGACCCTGATACACTACCCCATACCGCCACACAAACAGGAGGCGATGGAAGAATTCTCGGCTTGCCAATTCCCCGTTACCGAAAGGATACACCGCGAAGAACTCAGCCTGCCATGCAACCCGGCAATGAGAGATGCGGATATAGAAACCGTAATAAGGGCTGTAAATGCATTCAAAGGCTGAAAGCCTGATTGGCAGGCTACAAAACCAAAAATAGATTGAAATATTTGTGATTTCAAATGAAATATTATACCTTTGCACCGCTCTTCAAAAGAGAGCAACGAAGGATTGTCCTATGGTGTAATGGTAGCACAACAGGTTTTGGTTCTGTTTGTCCTGGTTCGAATCCGGGTAGGACAACAACAAAAAAGGTCAGCGCAAAGCTGACCTTTTTTGTTGTATATGCAGATACCCGTCATACCGGGTAGTTAAGGTTCTCTTCTGTTGCACACTCCAGCACCTCGACAAGATACTTCTTTGCCTCCCAACGCGCCTCGGAAAGGTTCATCAGCAGGTAGTTGCCGCAATCTTTTGCCGAAGCTCCGGGGACATCACCTTCAAACGATGCTACAAACTCAAAGGTCTCCTTCACAAGCGGCAGAATACCGGCCGAAGAGATGTCACCTTTGACAATGAGATAGTTGCCAGTAAGACATCCCATAGGGCCCCAATATATAATGCAGCTTGCCCAGACGGGATGATTGCGCAGAAAAGTCGCGGCAAGATGCTCTATGGTATGTATTGCACTGGGGCTGAGTACCGGCTCACGGTTCGGTTCCTTCATGCGCACATCAAAAGTCGTGACAACCTCACCGCCCACAACATCCTGTCGCGATACATATATACCGCGCTTAAGACGTATGTGGTCAATTGTAAAACTTGGTATCTTTTCCATGATCAATCAAAGTTTTGAGAGGAAACGGCGTGTGACACCGAATGAGCGATCGACCATCTCACCCCAGAAATTCTCGTATTGTTCAATATGCTTGTCAACACCCGGAGTATCGCTTATTATGCGGAAACTAACGAACGGAACACCATATATGTGGCATGTCTGCGCAATGGCAGCAGACTCCATATCAACTGCAAGGCCTGCAGGAAAGTTCGTTTTTATTTTGTCAAGTTCCTCGCGGCTTGTAATGAACTGGTCGCCCGTACATATTAGACCTGCGTGTATGCGTGTACAGTTGTCAGGGTCATCATTCAGCGAAACAGCAGCAGCGCACATGGATTCGCTTGCAGCAAACACCGCCGGCATACCCTGCACCTGTCCGTATTCGCACCCCATGCCGCACCACACATCATGGTAGACAATGGACGAGCTGACAACAACATCCATAACACTCAGGCAACAGTCGATTCCGCCGGCCACACCGGTACTTACTATGGCATCGGGGGCAAACGAGCGGATGAGTTCAGCAGCACCCACAGCTGCATTGACTTTGCCGATACCGCATTGGCGCAGAATTATCTCATTAGCGCCGAACACGCCTACAAGATACTTGACACCACCCTTCTCGCATTCCACAGCACCGGCAAGCAAGGCTGCAAGCTGCCCGTACTCCGATGTCATTGCAGTCAGAACACCGATTCTCATGACAATATTATAGCAAATTTACCAGGACATATACCCAGTGTGCCACAATACCGGCCACAAAACCGCCTACCGTGTGCGCAAGGATTGCCTTAGATGTAAGACGACGGTATCCTATTGTATCGAGCATGGCTGTATGTGTGCTCAAATAACCGCTCCAACACATTCCGATAGCAGTGAACACCGCGATGGCATTACCGTCAATCCAACCCTCTGCAGCAAAGTTCGGCACAAGACCAAGCGCAGCACCTACTGCGCCCAAAGCTGTAATGGGGAATGCGATGAGATGCGGATCGGTGAAGCCGAAGAGGCATTCGAACACGAACTGGAGCTTCTCTCCCACCCACGGCAGAAGCTGGACTCCCTCATATGCAGCACCTGTATATTCACCGCTCTTTGAAGCACCGAACGTGAAAAGCATAACAAGTGTCGATATGATAAGAACTCCCGGTATGATCGCAATACCGACATCCACTCCAGTACGGCCTCCGTCGAGCAGTGAATCAAGTATACGCTGGAAGAGCGGCTTCCTGTAATGGTGGTCATTATCATTTACCGGTTCCTCCTTTATTGCAGCATCCTCATCCTTGAAACGCGGATATGACTTGACAACGAAGCGCTGCATCAAACGTGTAGATACGATACAGCCGACGAAGGCTCCGAAGAGACCTATCAGAGGTTCGCTATAGTAGCCCTGACCTATCATGAACACAATCACAAGAAGTCCCATTCCGAACGCTGTACCGAAATTGGTAAGCGAGATGAACTGGTATTTCTTGAAGTATGTGGCGAAACGCTTGTCCTGGGCAAGGGATATGATTGCAGGATTGTCGGAAAGGAACGTAAGTACCGCACCGAGAGATGCCACACCGGGGAGATTGAAAAGAGGCTTCATGAGCGGACGGAGAAGTTTCTCGAGAAGTTTCACCACACCGAACTCCATGAATATCTTGCCAATGGCACCCGTGATGACACATATGGCCATGAGATAGAACACCGTATTGAGCAACAGGTCATGCGCCGTGTTCATTATGGTATTCAACATATTGGCAGTACCCATATTGACTGCCAGATAACCGAAAAGGAGTGCGAATACAACAAGACAGAAGATTCCTGCCGGCACCCAACCGAAAAGTTTTCTGAATATCTTTCTCATATTATAGATTTTAGGTTTCCTTACTCTAATGAATGGCTTTCCTATAATTTTTGCAAAATTATATGTAAATTTCGAAACTCCCAAGATATTGAAAAAAAAGAGAGCGCAGATGCGCTCCCCGGCCTCTATCGCCACATTTCAACACCGCATGGCCCGGTACATGGCTGATACAGATGTACCATGTGTGAAACATCCGAGACGGGCAATATGTTCATCGGCACATAAAAAACTTAGTTCCATTTTGGTTTTTGAAATAAATTGCCGTATTTTGCGATAGCATACGCAACCGAAAGCAGACCGAACGGCTGCAACAGACATACAACACTAAAACATTACCTATATGATTCCTACTGAATTTGACGAGATTCGCCCCTACCTGCCCGAAGAACTGCCGCAGATATTCGAGGAACTTATTGCCGACCCGGAGTTCCAGGCCGCTATGGGATATGCATTCCAGGGAATGCCATTCGAGAACATCGCTGCTGTCATGCGGAATTCTAAAAGTAATCTCGAATTCCAGAAAGCATTGGTATACCCCTTCATACAGGGAGTACTAGAAAAACTCTCTAGCGGGCTTACAGTAAGCTACGAGAACAAGGATAACATGGCCAAATCGCTATGTATATCGAACCACCGCGACATAATAATGGACTCGGCATTCCTGTGCATCGTATTTGTAAATACCGTAGGCAATACTGTAGAAATAGCTATCGGTGACAACCTGCTCATACGTCCATGGATAAAGAAACTAGTACGTGTAAACCGCAGCTTCATAGTACAGCGCTCGGCTTCGATCAGGGAGATGCTAGCTTCGTCGAAGAGACTGTCATCATACATGCACCACACTATAACCGAACGCGAACAGCCCATTTGGCTTGCACAGCGCGAAGGACGTGCAAAAGACAGCAACGACCGCACACAGGAGGGACTCATAAAGATGCTTTCGATGTACAGTGGCGACGATATCATAGACGCGCTCAAGGTACTGAACATTGCACCCACCACAATATCATATGAATATGACCCGTGCGACTATCTGAAGGCAAAGGAGTTCCAGCAAAAACGCGACAACCCCGAGTGGAAGAAAGCACCGCAGGATGACCTCATAAACATGAAGACCGGCATGTTCGGCTACAAGGGCGGAATACATTACCACATTGCCGACTGCATAAATGATGAGATTGACGCCATTGACCGCAACCTTGGCAAGAACGAGAAGACTGCAGCAGTTGCACGTATAATAGACAGGCACATACATCGCAACTACAAGTTCTGGCCTATAAACTACTATTTCTATGAACTGCTGACAGGCGATACCCGATATGCCGACAAGTACACAGCAGAGGAAAAGGCAAAACTGGATGCCTATCTGCAGGGACAGGTGGCCAAGGTAGACCTGGAGAACCGTGACGACGAGTTCTGCCACACGAAGATTCTGGAGATGTATGCGAACCCGGTAATCAATTACATAAAGGCTACGGAAGAGTAAACCGCAGAATTCATAAAGGCCACAGAAAATGACATGAATCCCGAAAGTCAGACAAAAGTTTCGGGATTCATGTCATTTTTCAGTCAGACTCATTTATATTAACAGAACTGCTATGACATAAAATCAGCCCGGGCATCCATGGATACCCGGGCCGCGGTCAGTTATGAATTTTTACCTAAAAGGACTTTCAGGTTACTTGAAGTAGCGGTTGTAGAGCCCCTCGAAGCCCTTTCCGTGACGGGCCTCATCCTTTGCCATCTCGTGTACAGTATCGTGGATAGCATCGAGGTTGAGCTCCTTTGCACGCTTGGCAATGCGGTACTTGTCGCTGTTTGCCTCAGCCTCGGCGTTCATGCGC
>JAFYQH010000029.1 GCA_017547205.1 Bacteroidaceae bacterium
AACATTAAACAACTATAAAGAGAAAGAATTATGACAAAGAAACTAAACACCGGAACACTATGCATACAGGGCGGATGGCAGCCCAAGAAAGGTGAATCGCGCGTTCTGCCCATTTACCAGAGTACTACTTTCAAGTACGAGACAAGCGAGCAGATGGCGCGCCTGTTCGACCTTGAGGACAGCGGTTATTTCTACAGCCGCTTGCAGAACCCGACCGTGGATGCGGTAGGCGCGAAAATCAATGCCCTTGAAGGTGGCGTGGGTGCTGTTATGACATCATCGGGCCAGGCTGCGAACTTCTATGCGATACTGAACATATGCCAGGCAGGCGACCACTTTGTGTCGGCTACCACAATCTACGGCGGTACATATAACCTTTTCGCAGTTACCATGAAGAAGATGGGCATTGAGGTAACATTCGTCGATGCCGATGCCCCGGCCGAGGAGATACAGAAGGCGTTCCGCCCCAACACAAAGGCTCTGTTCGGTGAAACGATATCGAACCCCAGCGTGAATGTTCTCGACATTGAGAAGTTCGCCGGCATTGCACACCGTAACGGAGTGCCTCTTATCGTAGACAACACATTCGCCACACCGGTGAACTGCCGCCCTATCGAGTGGGGTGCCGACATTGTCACTCACTCTACCACAAAGTACATGGACGGACATGCGGTTGCTGTGGGCGGTTGCGTTGTCGACAGCGGAAACTTCGACTGGGAGGCACAGCACGACAGGTTCACATGCCTCACCGAGCCCGACGAGAGCTACCACGGGCTTGTATACACAAAGAACTTCGGCAGGGCTGCCTACATAACAAAGATGGTATCGCAGGTAATGCGTGACCTGGGTGCGATGATGGCACCCGAAAATGCGTTCCTGCTGAACCTGGGACTTGAGACACTGCACCTGCGCATGCCACGCCACTGCGCGAACGCACAGGCTGTTGCCGAATACCTGGAGAAGCATCCGAAGGTGAAATGGGTGAACTATTGCGGCCTTGAGAGCAGCAAGTATTACGAGCTTGCGCAGAAGTATGTACCCAACGGTGGCTGCGGCGTTATGGCATTCGCGGTACAGGGCGACAAGGAGGATGCGATACGTTTCATGGACAGCCTGAAGCTGATTGCCATAGTTACACACGTAGCCGATGCACGTTCGTGCGTGCTTAACCCAGCGAGCCACACTCACCGCCAGCTGAGCAACGAACAGTTGCTTGAGGCTGGCATCGACCCCGACCTGATACGCCTGTCGGTAGGTATTGAGGATGTCGAGGACATAATTGCCGACATTGAACAGGCTTTGCAGACCATTTAAGAAACAGTTTAAATTTCTTATATAAATATTTCAAAGCTGCAATAGCCGGTGTGCGAAATAAATTTTAAACAGTTTCTAATAATAAAAGAAGAATGAAAGCACTCTACCTTATATTGGCATTGGCAGCCCTCTCTTACCAGGCCGGGGCTGTTGAATATACTAATACAGCTCAAACGGACTCAATAATAAAACCCTTGAAACTGAAAAAGCTGGACAGAAACATGGTAATAGAGGAAGAGAGCCCCGACATGTTAAAAAAGCCCACGAAGCCAGAAAAAAAGAGTACAGACAAGCCCACTCAGCCAAAACGCGCAAAAACCATGGCTGAAGTAATGAACACCAATGCAGGTGACAACGGGAATATAGGTACAAAGAAGTTTGAATTCGGAATACCCGACAATGGCAATATGGCTCATTTCCCCGGTGGAGAAAGGGGTATAAGAGAGTTTGTAAAGAAGAACAAGCGTTACCCGGCCGAATGCAAAGCCAACCGCGCATCGGGCATTGTTACCATTAGTATGACAATTGCCCCTGACGGCACGCCAGGTTATGCTGGCATAACCAAGAGCAGCGGGAACAAACTGCTCGATGCCGAAGCCCTGCGTATAGCCGGGCTGATGCCACGATGGGAACCTGCAAAGAACATAGAAACAGGAGTCGAGCGCATTTACCAGATGAGGATAACATTCAGACCAGGACGGTGACACTCAATGGAATTGCTCGAATATAATATAGGAACAGGTGCAAGGGCCTTCTCCACCATGCGTGGGGGAGGCTCCGGCAATTATGGAGGGTTCAACATAACGCACTACTGCGGCGATACGGGGCAGCACGTTATGGAGTGCCGCAAGTTGCTGTGCAGCGAGCTGGGCATTGGAGATGAGAGCCTGCTGTTGCCCAGACAGACGCATGGTGACTGCATGGCATGCATTGACCGGGCTTTCATGCAGCTGAGCGAGGAAGAGAAGGCACAACGGCTCTATGGAATGGATGCCATAATGACAGACCTGCCACGGACCTGCATAGGGGTATCTACTGCCGACTGTATACCTGTACTGCTACACGACCATCACAGGCATGCCATAGCTGCCGTGCATGCAGGATGGCGCGGAACAGTTGCACGCATAGTAGAAAAGAGTGTCACGGCAATGGTTGCCGCATACGGGTGCAACCCGCAGGGGATGGTGGCAGTAATAGGCCCTGGAATATCATTGGAAGCCTTTGAGGTGGGCAATGAGGTGTACAACACATTCAATGAAAGCGGTTTTCCAATGGAAAAGATAGCAAGGCTCTACCCCACTGCCGGGGGCGGCAGCAAATGGCATATTGACCTTTGGGAGGCCAACAGACTGCAGCTGATTGCAAGCGGTATACCGGAAGGGAACATTTCCGTGGCCGGCATATGCAGTTACAGGGAGCATGGGAGGTTTTTCTCGGCACGTAGGCTGGGTATTGAGTCGGGGCGGATATTCAGCGGTATAATGCTGATATAGGCTATTCTCTTTCGTATTCGCCTATGGGGGTGAAGGGGCAGTTCCACTCGATGAGACATGTATCGACCACTGCATCCATCGAATCGCCATAGACGACCATATCAAGATTGGGCTCAAAAAGAGCATACTGTATATTATACTGCACCGCACCTATCTCGAAAGACAGCCCGCTGAAAGGGAACTTGCCACGCCATGTTTCGTAAGTGCCGGCTATATGAAGGTCATTCACACCGTGCGAATAAAGAGCCACATCGCTGGCCGAAAGCAGTTCAAGAAACAAGGTATCTCCACGATAACATGTATACCACTGGCGGCCCTTGAAAGGAGCAAATTCGGCGCGGCTGTCGCTGCACGATGCCGGCAGGAACATGAAAAACGTAATAAATGCCACAAAGCAGAGGGTTGCAATACTTCTCTTCATAATAGTCGCGTTTAATGTTAAGGTATATTGTTGTGTCAAATAATTGCAGATGCAATTACTTATAACAAATCGAGGTTATAATCGGTTCGGCATGGGACATAAAAAACACGGACAAAACAAGATATCCGCATTCTGAGGTCTTAGGAAACCCAATGGTAACGAATACAAGTTAAGCCCGTGTTATAGTAACACGAGCATTAACTCTACTTCTACTACCATTTATGAAATTTCCTAAGTTTCAGAATGTAATAAGCAAAGCCAACGCTATTATAATATGTCCAAAATCTTGCGCATCGAGCGCAATTATACCATAAGCAATTCTATTTTGAGTTGTTATTTTACCATTTATCGACACAAAAATAAGCATTTATAGACAACATTCACTACTGAACTGATAAAAAAGTAACATAAGAGTGACATAACAACAGGAACCACAAGGTGCATACCCTGTGGTTCCTGATATATAGAGAAGATTCGTATTAACCTCCGAAGTTGTCGTACATGATTGACTTTTCCTCAACACCAAGGTCGGTAAGCATGTTCACAACGGCCTTTGACATAGGGCCGGGACCACACATGTAGTACTCGATATCCTCGGGAGCCTCGTGGTTCTTGAGGTATGTCTCGTAGATTACCTGGTGTACGAAACCTGCGGTGTACTTCACGCCCGCTGCATCGGCTGCAGGGTCGGGACGGTCGAGTGCGAGGTGGAATGTGAAGTTGGGGAACTCCTTCTCGAGCTGCAGGAAGTCCTCGAGGTAGAATACCTCGTTCAACGCACGTGCACCATAGAAGTATGTCATTACACGGTCGGTAGTCTTCAAGGTCTTTGTCATGTGCATAATCTGCGCACGCAGAGGAGCCATACCGGCACCACCACCTACCCACATCATCTCCTTCTTTGAGTCGAAGATTGGATGGAAGTCTCCGTAAGGACCACTCATTATTACCTTGTCGCCCGGCTTCAATGTGAAGATGTATGAAGATGCGATACCGCAGGGCACATCCATGAAGCCCGAACGGTCGGCCTTGAACGGAGGTGTAGCGATACGTACTGTCAACATGATGCGGTCACCCTCGGCAGGATAGTTGGCCATTGAGTATGCACGGATTGTCTCTTCGGTGTTCTTGCACTTGAGACCGAGAAGACCGAACTTCTCCCATGCGGGCAGATACTCGTCGCCGATAAGGCTCTTGTCGATATCCTTGTCGTATGTCATGTCGTATGCAGGAATCTTGATCTGTGCATATGAACCGGGAACGAAGTCCATGTGCTCACCCGGAGGCAATGCAACGATAAACTCCTTGATGAAGGTTGCGACGTTCTTGTTGGAGATAACCTCGCACTCCCACTCTTTGACACCCATTACTGACTCGGGCACCTTGATTTCCATATCGTTCTTGCACTTTACCTGGCAACCGAGACGCCAATGTGCCTGCTGCTCTTTACGTGTGAAGTGACTGGTCTCGGAAGGGAGAATCTCGCCACCGCCTTCAACAACCTGAAGCTTGCACTGGCCGCATGAGCCCTTACCACCACAGGCCGAGGGAAGGAAAATTCCGTTCTCGGCAAGTGTGCCGAGCAACGCACCACCGGCTGCTACCTCAACCTCTTTCTCTCCGTTTATCTTGACCTTGATATTTCCACCCGGCAACAAGTAACGTTTTGCAACCAGAAGGATAATCACCAACGCGAGGATGATGACAAGGAAGACACCTATACTAGATAATATCAGTTCTGTATTCATATCCTTAATTTATTACATTTTTATACCAGAGAAGCACATGAATGCCATTGCCATAAGACCTACTGTGATGAAGGCGATGCCAAGACCACGCAGAGGCTTAGGTATGTTGCAGTACTCCATTTTCTCACGTATTGCCGCAAAAAGCACAATGGCAATCATCCAGCCGAGACCTGAACCGATAGCGAACGCTATTGAGTCGCCGAAGCATGTGATTGCCTGGCTGTTATCGGCCGGGAGACCGATTCTCTGCTGCATGAAGAGCGAACCGCCCATGATGGCACAGTTAACTGCAATAAGGGGCAGGAAGATACCCAACTGGTTATAGAGTGCCGGAGCAAAACGCTCGACAATCATCTCCACGAGCTGCACAATACCTGCAATGACCGCAATGAAGAGGATGAATGCAAGGAATGTGAGGTCGACACCCAGAATACCGTCGGCCGCAAGAACCTTTGTCTGCAACAGATAGTTTACAGGGAGAGTTATTACCTGCACAAAGATTACTGCGAAGCCAAGGCCTACAGCGGTCTTTACGCTTTTAGATACAGCCAGGTATGAACACATACCCAAGAAGAAGGCGAATACCATATTGTCCACGAAAACCGAACGGACAAGCAAACTAATGAAATGTTCCATAATCTATATTCTTTAGCGTATCTAAAATATTATTCCTGCAGACTCTTGTCCTTTGCTCTCTGATACCATACGATGCATGCAATGAGGATGAATGCAGCAGGTGTCATGAGCATGAGACCATTGTTCAAATAACCTATTTCGTACATGCCGATCTTCTCCAATACCGGATAGTTGAGCAGGGTTCCTGAACCGAAAAGCTCACGGAAGAAAGCTACTATCACGAGTATCATAGCATAACCGACACCGTTTCCGATACCGTCGAGGAATGACGGCCATGGCTTGTTCTGCATAGCGAATGCCTCGAGACGTCCCATGAGGATACAGTTGGTAATGATAAGACCGATATAGACAGAAAGCTGTACGCTCACGTCATAGGCAAATGCTTTGAGAACCTCGCTCACCAGTGTCACGAGCGCAGCTACGACTACCAGCTGCACGATGATGCGGATACGCATAGGGATGGTGTTGCGGATGAGTGAGATTATAACATTGGCCATGGCCACGATGATTGTCACGGAAAGACCCATAACGATAGCCGGCTCGAGCTTGCTTGTAACAGCCAATGCCGAACAGATACCGAGCACCTGGACTGTTACGGGGTTCTCCTTGAAGAGAGGCGTATTCAAAGCCTCCTTATTTTTCTTTGAAAAAAGTCCCATGATTATTCCTCCACTTTTTCTTGTGCCTCTGCATCTGCAGTTGCGGGTTCAACAATAGCTGCAGCCTCTTCAGCCGGAGCGGCCTCTACAACCGGAGCCTGCGCATCAAGATATGCCTTGTAAGGTGCCAACTTGCGCTGAAGCATGTCATTCACACCGTTACATGTGATTGTGGCACCCGAGATTGCATTTACCTCAACAGCCTCGTCGGCTACCTTCTTTACTATAGTAAGGGCTACGTTGCCGTCACGGTATACCTGACGACCGGGGAAACGAGACTGGAACTTGTCGCTGGCAATCTCGGCACCGAGACCCGGAGTCTCACTGGCATGAGAGAAGTATACGCCATAGATTGTGTTGCAGTCATCGTTGAGTGCAAGATAACCCCAGATTCCGCCCCAAAGGCCGTTACCGGTCATGGGGATGATGTACTTCTTGGCACCGTCTACCTCGGCAACGTACATTGGGAGGTTGGTGTCGTTGATAGCGTCGTTGGCTACAGCGAAGCCGCCTTCGGCAGCTACTTCCTTACCCTCGACATTGACAATGGGGTCGGCCTTGATGACATCGGCATACACCGCTGCCGCATCGGCCTGGTTCTTGATATTGAGAGAAGCAAGTATCTGCTTCTTCTTGTCGAGCTCGATATTGGCCTCCTGCTTTGGCTTGAGAGCCGAAGATACACCGGCCAACAGGAATGCTACAATAACAACCACTACTACCGAATAGAGGATAGCGTAAATGTCGCTATTTGTATCGAGACCTTTCTTTGGAGCCTTTACAGCCTCGAACTCCGAAGCACCGGCCTTACAGAGAGGACAAACGCTTGGAGCGTCATTGCCTTCGTGCACGTATCCGCACACTTTGCAAACATATTTCTTTGCTGCCATATCCTATCAGTTCTTTTTTGTTAGACGTTTCGCACGTGCATTGATGTTGGACTGCACTACGCAATAATCAATGAATGGAGCTGTCACGTTCATGAGCAGTATCGCGAGCATCATACCCTCGGGATAACCAGGGTTGAGGACACGGATAAGTATTGTCATCGCACCGATTCCAAAGCCGTAGATGTACTTGCCGACCTCGGTACGTGCCGATGTGACAGGGTCGGTAGCCATGAACACGGCACCGAAACAGAAACCGCCAAGAAGCAGATGCTGCCAGAAAGGCATGTCTGCGGGCAACTTGTCGGCAAACACGAATATCATTACAATACCGCCTACAAAGACACTGAGCATGGTCTTCCAGCTTGCTACGCCTGTGTAAAGGAGTATCAGGGCACCTATCGCTATGGCTACGACGCTTGTCTCGCCTATTGAGCCGGGCATGAAGCCGAAGAGCATGTCACTGACAGAAAGCGCAGCACCGGAAGCTCCGACAATCTCACCGCCATTGGCTACGTACTGGAGTGCTGTGGCACATGTGTAACCGTCAACGGCATTGGCTCCAAAACCAAGAACCTGTTCGGTTGCTACCCATACTGAGTCTCCGGAGATTACAGAAGGATAGGCAAAGAAGATGAACGCACGTGCTACAAGAGCTACGTTCACGATGTTCATACCTGTACCGCCGAATACCTCCTTGGCGAAGATTACTGCAAATGCAGTGGCTATGGCAAGTATCCACAAAGGACAGCCTACAGGAACAATCATTGGTATGAGCATACCTGAAACAAGGAAACCTTCGTGAATCTCTTCGTTCTTCCACTGGGCCACGACGAACTCGATACCGAGACCTACTACATATGACACGACAATCTTGGGCAGCATTACGAGAAGACCATAGATGAACATGTCGAACCAGCATGTAGTCGCGGCTGTACCGGCCGCAAGGGCATTCTGAAGACCGATATTGTACATACCTACCAGCAATGAAGGTATGAGGGCAATCACCACGAGCGACATGATGCGCTTGCTGTCGATTGCGTCATGGATATTTACGCCACTCTTCGCTGTGTCATTGGGCACGAACAGGAATGTCTCGAAACCATCGAACACAGAACGGAAAGCGTGGAGTTTGCCACCCTCCTCGAAGCTGGGCTTGATCTTATTTAGATAATTTCTCAAGAATTTCATACGATTATATTTTATTTTGCATTAAAACTCAGCTTCGTATTATCAGCACATTTCGGCACGCAACTTGTCGAGACCCTCACGTACTATACGCTGCAGTTCAAGTTTCGATGAATCGACGAACTCGCAGAGAGCGAAGTCCTCGGGAGCGACCTCATAGATACCCAACTGCTCCATCTTGTCAATGTTACCGGTGATGATAGCCTTGAGAAGATACTCGGGGTAGATATCCATAGGGAACACCTTGTCATACTCATTTGACATGATCATGTGACGTTCGCCACCCTTGATGCGGGCATCGATTGCGTACTTGCGCTTGGGGAACAACCAGCTGAAGTAGCTGCGGCTTGTGCTGTACATGGAGAAGCGTGGCATTGCCCAACCAAGCATCTCGTCACCGCCCATGATTTCGGGGATTACTGTCACACCGGTAGAGAAGGCACCGAGGAAACCGTCGGCTGTTGTCTTCTTGCCGGTCAACACATTACCGTCAATGATGCGGAGTTCGTTCTTCTCCTCGAGACGGCCTTTAAGAAGGTTTGTCAGCTGGGCACCGAGAACCACCTTGCTGTATGAAGGATTCTTCACCTCGCTACCTGCAAGAACGATAGTTCTTGTGAAATCAATCTTGCCCCTGTTGAAGAGACGGCCGATGAAGATTACCTCTTCGGCACCGATTGTCCACACGATCTCACCCTTGTTTACAGGTGCTGTTTTGTTGATCTGTACTCCCACATTACCTGCAGGGTGCGGTCCCTTGAAGATTGTTGTTGTTACATTCTTTGCAACAAGAAGAGCTGTTGACTTCTGGCAGGCACATATGCCGAGGTGTACAGGGGCAATACGTGACAATGCGTCAAGACCTGTCTGGAAATCCTCCTCGTTACCTTTGAGGGCCACCTCGAAGCTTGCAGCCAAAGGCTTTGAGTCGAACGCCGACACATAGATGGCACGGGGTGCATCCTTGGGATCGGCAATCACGTCATAAGGTCTCTGGCGCATGAACGCGAAGAGACCGGCCTTTAGCAGGTCTGCCTTGATCTCGTCAGACGAAAGTGACAGTACATCTTTCGCCTTGTACTCTACTGACTCAAACTTACCGTCTGACTCTACTACTACGCTTAGAACGCGTCTTCTCTCACCGCGGTTAACCGCTACAACCTTTCCGCTCACCGGCGAAACGAATTGCAATTCAGGAATTGTCTTGTCAACGAACAAAGGGTCACCTGCCTTTACGCTATCCTCGGGCTTAACGACAACCTTGGGAGTAACGCGGGTGAAATCGGCCGGCATCAAAGCATAGAACTTTGCTGTCTCAACCGATGTCATTTCAGCAACCGGAGCGCCTTTTAGATTGATATTCAATCCCTTTGAAATTTTTACGACTCTGTGCATATAAATTGAGTTACGTTAGTACATTATCCGTTACAAATTTAGAGAAAAATTTCCGTATTAATAAGAAGTTGATTTAAATTATTTTAATAAGAAACGGATTAAATTCATCTCATTTAAATTTTATTGGTGCATTCCGGGTGTTTTTTCTCATTTTTTAAGGATAAAATGCATATGTTCGGCTACGGTAGGGAGCGTAGCGCATACACTGCCCGTCATACAAAAAACGAGAGGGTACCTCACGGCACCCTCTCTCATCTATTAAGTAAGTAATTTATTATTCAGCTGGTGTAGCTTCTTCTGTTGCAACAGCTGCCTCCTCTACTGCAGGCGCATCGGCCTTCTTTGTAGAACGACGGCGGCGTGTCTTCTTAGCCTGGGTCTTAGCCATGTTCTCGTTGTAGTCAACAAGCTCGATGAAACACATCTCTGCAGCGTCACCAAGACGTGTGCCCAACTTGATGATACGTGTGTAACCGCCGGGACGCTCAGCAACCTTTACTGAGATTTCCTTGAACAGTTCGGTAACAGCCTCCTTGCTCTGGAGATAGCTGAATACTACACGACGAGAATTAGTTGTATCGTCCTTAGACTTTGTTATAAGCGGCTCTACGAACTTCTTCAGCTCCTTTGCCTTTGCAAGAGTCGTAGTGATTCTTTTGTGCATGATCAGAGAAACTGCCATATTTGAAAGCATGGCCTTTCTGTGAGATGCAGTACGACCCAAATGGTTGAAAGATTTTTTATGTCTCATAATTATTCTTTATCTAATTTGTATTTTGAAATATCTGTTCCAAACGAAAGATTCAGACTCTCGAGCAAATCATCAAGCTCAGTGAGCGATTTCTTACCGAAGTTGCGGAACTTGAGAAGATCGGTCTTGTTGTACTGTACAAGCTGACCCAATGTCTCAACGTCGGCAGCCTTCAAGCAGTTGAGGGCGCGGACTGAGAGGTTGAGGTCTACCAACTTGCTCTTGAGCAACTGGCGCATGTGCAATACCTCCTCATCGAACTCTTCGTTGCCGTCGATGTCTGCTGACTCGATGGCAATCTTCTCGTCAGAGAAGAGCATGAAGTGATAGATAAGAATCTTCGCTGCCTCCTTAAGAGCCTCCTTCGGGTGTATGGAACCATCGGTCTCAATCTCAATCAACAAGCGGTCATAGTCGGTCTTCTGCTCTACGCGGAACGGCTCACGCTCGTACTTGACATTGCGAATAGGAGTGTATATCGAGTCGATCGGAATCATTGTGGGCTCAGTACAGAACTCACGGTTCTCATCAGCAGGAACGTAACCACGTCCCTGGTTGATGCTGATCTCGATCTGCATTTTAGCCGATGAGTCGAGATGGCAAATGACTAACTCGGGATTTAACACTTCAAATCCTGTTAAATACTTACCAATCTCACCTGCAGTGAACACCTCGGTATTCTCTACATTGATTGAGACTTTCTCGGTTTCGAATTCCTCTACGATTCTTTTGAATCTTACCTTCTTAAGGTTAAGGATAATGTTGGTAACATCCTCCTTTACGCCAGGTACTGTAGCGAACTCATGCTCTACACCCGCAATCTTGATGCAGTTGATTGCAAAGCCTTCGAGTGAAGACAGCAATATGCGGCGGAGTGCATTGCCTATAGTTGTCGCAAAACCGGGCTCCAAGGGACGGAATTCGAACTTTCCGAAGAAATCGTTCGCTTCCAGCATTATCACCTTTTCGGGTTTTTGAAATGTTAATATCGCCATTATCAAATATTAATTTTTGCTATACAACTCAACGATTAACTGCTCCTTGATGTTCTCGGGAATCTCTGAACGCTCAGGAACGCTCAGGAACTTGCCGGCCATATCCGACTCGCTCCACTCCAACCAAGGATACTTGCTGTGGTTGAGACCTGCCAAAGAGTTCTGGATAACCTCGAGAGACTTTGAACGCTCGCGGACACCGACAACCTGTCCTGGTTTGATGTGACGTGAAGGAATGTTGCATACCTTACCGTCAACAACAATGTGGCAGTGGCTTACCAACTGACGTGCAGCTGCACGTGTAGGAGCAATACCGAGACGATAAACTACGTTATCGAGACGTGCCTCAAGGTTCTGAAGGAGAACCTCACCGGTAATACCAGGAGCCGAATCAGCCTTCTTGAAAGTGTTGCGGAACTGTTTCTCCAATACTCCGTATGTATATTTTGCCTTCTGCTTCTCTGCAAGCATGACACCATACTCAGAAGTCTTGCGGCGACGGTTGTTGCCATGCTGACCAGGAGCATAGTTCTTCTTTGAAAGGACTTTATCTGCGCCAAAGATAGGCTCGCCGAAACGACGTGCTATCTTGCTTTTTGGACCTGTATATCTAGCCATTTTCTAATGTCTTGAATTAAATTGTTATACTCTTCTTCTCTTAGGAGGACGGCATCCGTTGTGTGGCAGTGGTGTTACGTCTACGATTTCAGTAACCTCGATACCAGCATTGTGTACAGTACGGATAGCTGACTCACGACCGTTACCCGGTCCCTTAACGTATGCCTTAACCTTGCGCAAACCAAGATCGAAAGCGATCTTTGAGCAAGCCTCGGCAGCCATTTGAGCAGCATATGGAGTGTTCTTCTTAGAACCTCTGAAGCCCATCTTTCCTGCAGATGACCAAGAGATAACCTGACCTTCGTCATTTGTTAGGCAAACAATGATATTGTTAAATGACGAATGAACATGAAGTTGTCCGTTGGCACCGACCTTCACATTTCTTTTCTTTGTTGCAACTGTTTTCTTTGCCATATTACTTACTTATTATTTTGTAGCTTTTTTCTTGTTAGCAACTGTCTTCTTACGTCCCTTACGTGTACGAGCATTGTTCTTTGTGCTCTGGCCACGAACTGGCAAACCGTTACGATGACGAATGCCACGATAGCAACCTATATCCATCAATCGCTTGATGTTCAGCTGAATTTCTGAACGGAGGTCACCCTCTACCTTAAACTCTGCGCCGATAATCTCACGAACCTTTGCTGCCATATCATCGGTCCACTCCTGAACCTTGATGTTACGGTCAACACCAGCTTTGTCAAGGATCTTGGCTGCACTGCTGCGTCCGATACCATAGATGTATGTCAACGCAATCTCTCCTCTCTTATTCTGAGGAATATCTACACCAACTATTCTTATAGCCATATACTTAATATGTTTTTAATTACTACTTTAATTACCCCTGACGCAGTTTGAACTTAGGGTTCTTCTTGTTGATCAAGTACAAACGTCCGTTTCTACGAACGATTTTGCAGTCCGGAGTGCGTTTCTTAATAGATGCTTTAACTTTCATATTATATTTTTTTATTTATATCGGAATACTATTCTTCCTTTGGTCAAATCATAAGGAGACATCTCTATTCTCACTTTGTCACCAGGAAGTATTTTGATATAGTGCATTCTCATCTTGCCCGATATGTGCGCGATCACTTCGTGACCGTTCTGAAGCTCAACACGGAACATTGCGTTTGACAATGCCTCTACTATAGTACCATCCTGTTCAATAGCGCTCTGTTTAGCCATATCAATATCCTTTTTTTCTTAAGACTTCTTCAACAAATTCGAACGATGACAATGTGTCGGCACGTTCCTTGCCTACAGCAACTGTGTGCTCAAAATGCGCTGCATTCTTCCTGTCACGTGTCCTCACTGTCCAGCCATCACGCTCCATGAAAATCTGACGCTTTCCAAGAGTGATCATCGGCTCAATGGCGATACACATGCCCTGACGGAGCTGCAGACCGTTACCCTTGCGCCCATAATTGGGAACCTCGGGAGACTCATGCATTTCGCGGCCTATTCCATGACCTACAAACTCACGTACGACTCCGAAACCGTTCTGCTCGCAATGTGTCTGTACCGCATTGCCAAGATCACCGAGACGTTTTCCGTGAACTGCCTGTTCAATACCTTTATACAATGACTCCTTCGTAACCTGCAAGAGTTTCCTTGTCGCCTCGTCAACCTCGCCTACACAGAATGTGTAACAGGAATCACCACAGAATCCATCGAGCAACGTACCACAGTCGACCGATATTATATCGCCCTCCTTCAATGGAGTGTCGTTTGGTATTCCGTGTACCACGACATCGTTTACCGATGCGCAGATAGAGCCTGGAAATGGAGTTCCCTCATGATTGGGATAACCCTTGAATGTAGGGATTGCTCCATTGTCACGGATGAACTCCTCGGCGACCTTGTCGAGTTGCCTTGTCGTTACACCCGGCTCTATTATCTTAGCTACTTCGGCAAGCGCTTTGCCTACAAGCAGATTGGCCTGCCGAAGTAGTTCAATTTCATCTGATGTCTTAAGAAATATCATTTCTTAGCTCAACATTTATCCTACACGTCCCTTAATACGACCCGAACTCAACAGACCATCGTAGTGTCTCATCATGAGGTGACTCTCAACCTGCTGCAATGTGTCGAGAACGACACCTACAAGAATGAGGAGAGATGTTCCTCCGAAGAAACTTGCGAACTCCTGCTGGATACCGAAGTAACCTGCAAATGCCGGCAATACTGCAATGGCAGCAAGGAAGAGCGAACCGGGAAGAGTAATACGTGACATAACAGTATCGATATACTCTGCTGTCGGCTTGCCTGGCTTGATACCCGGGATAAAGCCGTTGTTACGCTTCATATCCTCAGCCATCTGCATCGGGTTGATGGTTATGGCTGTATAGAAATATGTAAAGATTATGATAAGAAGTGCAAATATAAGGTTATATAACCAACTTGTGTGGTCTGACATCATTGTCGAGAACTCATTAGCCTCGTTGCCTGAATAACCCATGATTGCCATTGGGATGAACATAATCGCCTGAGCGAAGATGATAGGCATCACATTGGCTGCATTGACCTTCAAAGGAAGGTACTGGCGCGCACCTGATACAGCAGCACCGCCAGTTGCCTGCTTTGCATACTGCACAGGAATCCTGCGGGTTCCGCGCAACAATGCAATACCTGCACAAATTACCATAAGGAGGAATACAATTTCTACAAGGAACATTATGACACCACCGCCGGCAGCACCTGTCATTCTAGAGGTGAACTCCTGAATAACAGCCTGCGGGAAGCGTGCTATGATACCGATCATGATTATCAATGATACACCATTGCCAAGACCCTTGTCCGTGATGCGCTCACCCAACCAAAGGATGAACATGCTACCGGCAGCAAGGATAATGATTGATGCTATGGTGAACATGATATCGGGATTGACACCAATTGCTGCACCAGCTGTGTACTTGAGGTTTGTCAAATATGCAAAACCCTGGGGAATGAGGATAGCGATTGTAAGATAACGTGTATACTGGTTCATCTTACGACGGCCGCTCTCACCCTCACGCTGAAGCTTCTGGAATGAAGGAACAGCGATAGCAAGCAGCTGTACTACGATGGATGCCGAAATGTAGGGCATAATACCAAGGGCAAATATTGATGCATTCGAGAATGCACCACCCGAGAACATATCGAGCAGAGACATCAAACCGTCATTTGTCTGCTCACGGAGCTTACCGAGCATAGTTGTATCAACGCCTGGCAGAACTACGAAAGAGCCAAATCGATATATAGCAACGAATAGGAGTGTTATACCTATACGCACTTTAAGGTCCTCGATCTTCCAGATATTCTTGATGGTCTGGACCAACTTAAGGTTTGATATTTTATTTGCCATTTCTTAAAGCTTTACTACAGTTCCACCTACAGCCTCGATAGCTTCAACAGCCTTCTGTGAGAAAGCGTGAGCCTCTACTGTCAACTTTGCAGTCAAAGTACCGTTTGCAAGCACCTTCACCAACTGCTTTGATGAAACGTAACCTGCCTCAACGAGTGCCTGAATGTTGATAGTCTCCAGTGACTTGCTCTCAGCCAAAGCCTGGAGAGTAGAGAGGTTGATAGCCTTGTACTCTACACGATTGATATTTTTGAAGCCGTACTTAGGTACACGACGCTGCAAAGGCATCTGACCACCCTCGAAACCGATCTTCTTGCTGTAGCCAGAACGTGACTTAGCACCCTTGTGACCACGTGTAGAAGTACCACCTCTACCTGATCCGGTACCACGTCCAATTCTTTTGCGTGCCTTGACAGCACCCTCGGCAGGCTTAAGATTATTTAATTTCATAGCCAAATTCGTTTTTAATTAATTACTCTTCAACAATGGCAACCAAATGCTGCACCTTCTTTACCATACCACGTATAGAGGCATTGTCAGGACGCTCAACAACCTTATTCATCTTTGTAAGGCCAAGAGCATCGAGTACGAGCTTCTGGGTCTTAGGAGCGCCAATACGACTTTTTACCTGTTTGATCTTTATTGTAGCCATAGTTAATCTCCTTATCCGTTAAATACCTTACTCATACTTACACCTCTGTTCTGTGCAACCATGCGAGCATCACGCATCTCTGCCAAAGCTGCGATGGTAGCCTTTACCAAGTTGTGAGGGTTTGATGAACCCTTAGACTTCGCAAGAACGTCAGTAATACCTACACTCTCAAGAACGGCACGCATGGCACCACCGGCAACAACTCCTGTACCGTGTGAAGCGGGCTTGATGAAAACCTCAGCACCACCGAAGCGGGCTATCTGCTCGTGAGGAACAGTACCCTTGAGCACCGGAACACGAACAAGGTTCTTCTTAGCAGCCTCTACACCTTTTGCAATAGCAGCTGTAACCTCGCTTGCCTTACCAAGACCATAGCCGATGATACCATTCTCGTTACCTACAACAACAATTGCAGAGAAACTGAATGTGCGACCACCTTTGGTAACCTTGGTTACGCGGTTGATAGCAACCAATCTATCCTTCAATTCAACGTCGTTTGCGACTTTTACTCTATTATTAATTGCCATATTCATTAGAATTTAAGACCTCCATTACGTGCAGCATCAGCCACTTCCTTAACTCTTCCGTGGTAGAGGTAACCGTTACGGTCGAAAACAACAGCTGTGATACCAGCCTCGATTGCCTTCTTTGCGATCATCTCACCAACCTTTGCTGCCTGCTCCTTCTTGGGCATTGCCTCAAGACCAAGAGATGATGCAGCGGCCAATGTACGGCCTGTCTGGTCATTAATTATCTGAACATAGATCTGCTTGTTGCTGCGGAAAACGCTCATACGAGGACGCTCTGCAACACCTGAAACCTTGTTACGCACTCTATATTTAATCTTGGTACGTCTTTCTATCTTTGTTGTCATATGCTTACTGTTTTACTGAATTATTTAGCACCAGCCGACTTACCAGACTTACGACGGATAACCTCGCCAACAAACTTGACACCCTTACCCTTATATGGCTCAGGCTTACGGAATGAGCGGATCTTCGCGCAAATGAGACCAAGCAACTCCTTGTTGCAAGACTCGATGATGATAAGTGGGTTCTTGTTTCTCTCAGACTTTGTCTCAATCTTTACCTCTGCAGGGAACTGCAAGTAGATTGGGTGAGTAAAACCAAGCAGCAACTCGATAGAGTTGTTGGGCTTCTCGTTTACACGATAACCGACACCAACAAGCTCAAGCTCTTTACGGAAACCGGTAGATACACCGATTACCATGTTGTTAATGAGAGCGCGGTAGAGACCGTGATAAGCATGCTGCTGCTTTGTAGCCTCAGCATATGTCTCGCAGTCGGCATACTTTACAGTAAGTGTACCGTCCTCTACAACTATAGCAATAGAAGGATCAACCTTCTGTGAGAGCTCACCTTTAGGACCTTTTACAGTGATTACGTTCTCGTCGCTTACAGCAACTGTAACGTTAGCGGGAATACTAATGGGTAATTTACCAATTCTAGACATTGCTCAATCCTCCTTATTAGTAGACATAGCAGAGAACCTCACCACCGATCTTCTCGGCAGCAGCCTCCTTGTCTGTCATTACACCTTTGGATGTCGACAAAATAGCGATACCCAATCCATTGATCACTCTGGGCATATCCTTGTATCCCGTGTAACGGCGCAAACCGGGTGATGAAACGCGTACAAGATTCTTGATAGCGTTCACCTTGTTTACAGCGTCATACTTCAAGGCAATCATGATTTTGCCTTGTGGGCCATCCTCAACAAACTTGTAGTTCAAGATGTAACCCTTGTCAAAAAGGATCTTTGTGATTTCCTTCTTGAGGTTAGAGGCAGGAACTTCTACCACTCTGTGCTTTGCTTGAATGGCATTTCTCAACCTCGTCAAATAATCTGCAATAGGATCTGTCATAAAAATTTAAATTTAAATTGATCAGGACTACCCTGACAATATTTATATTAAACACTCAAAATTTACCAGCTTGCTTTTCTTACACCTGGGATGAGACCCTGTGACGCCATCTCACGGAACTGAATACGTGAGATACCGAAAAGACGGATATAGCCCTTGGGACGACCTGTCAACTTGCAACGGTTGTGCATGCGGATAGGATTTGAGTTCAAAGGCAATGACTGCAACTTGCGTGCAGCCTCATAAGCCTCCTCAGGAGAACCTGTATTGATGACTTTCTTGAGAGCCTCACGCTTTGCAGCATATTTCTTGGCCAATTTTGCACGCTTTACCTCGCGTGCTTTCATTGATTCTTTTGCCATAGTTTACTTATGAATTTTTAGCGTTTTTAAAAGGTAGACCAAACTCTTTCAAAAGAGCGTAACCCTCTTCGTCTGTCTTAGCGGTAGTAACGAAAGTGATGTTCATACCTGTCAGACGCATGATGTTGTCGATGTTGATCTCGGGGAAGATAATCTGCTCCTTGATACCCAAAGAGTAGTTACCGTTACCGTCGAACTTGCTCTCGATACCCTTGAAGTCGCGGATACGTGGAAGAGCTACGCGAACCAGACGCTCGAGAAACTCGTACATGCGCTCGCGACGCAGAGTTACCATAACGCCGATAGGCATCTTCTTACGCAACTTGAAGTTTGAAATATCCTTACGTGAAACAGTAGCAACGGCCTTCTGACCAGTGATTGCTGTGATCTCGTTGATCGCAACATCGATGATCTTCTTGTCCTGTGTAGCTGAACCAAGACCCTCGTTGATAACGATTTTCTTGAGTACAGGTACCTGCATTGCCGATGAATAGTTGAACTGCTTCATCAAAGCCGGAGCAATACGCTCGGCATATTCTTTCTTAAGGCTAGCTGTATTACCCATCATTAAATCTCCTCTCCTGATTTTTTAGCATAACGAACCTTCTTACCCTCGGCGTTGAACTTGCGGCCGATACGTGTAGCCTTACCTGACTTCGGATCAACGAGGTTCAAGTTAGACACGTGTATTGAAGCTTCCTGTTTTACAATACCTCCCTGGGGATTCTTCGCGCTTGGCTTCGTGCTCTTGGAAACCATATTAACGCCCTCTACGACGGCACGGTCCTTCTCAACGATAACCTGCAGAACCTTACCGGTCTTGCCCTTGTCCTCGCCAGAGTTTACGATGACCATGTCACCTTTTTTGATATGTAATTTCTTCATTACTTCAAATTTTTAAAAATTAAAGTACCTCTGGTGCCAATGATACAACCTTTGTGTAATCAGTTGCACGGAGCTCACGCGCTACAGGGCCGAAGATACGGCTACCGCGCATTTCGCCTGCATTGTTAAGCAGAATGCAAGCGTTGTCATCGAAACGGATGTATGAACCATCCTGGCGACGAACCTCCTTCTTGGTACGTACAATAAGAGCCTTTGAAACGACTCCCTTCTTCAAATCGCTTGAGGGGATCACACTCTTCACAGAGACTACAATAACATCCCCGACAGAAGCATAGCGGCGACGTGTACCACCGAGTACACGGATGCAGAGAGCCTCCTTGGCACCGCTGTTGTCACAAACTGTAAGTCTTGACTCAACCTGTATCATAATTACTTAACTTTTTCGATGATTTCTACTAATCTCCATCTCTTGGTCTTGCTCAAGGGACGAGTCTCCATAATACGTACAGTATCGCCTACAGAGCACTCACACTTCTCATCGTGTGCATGATACTTCTTTGTTCTGCTCACGAACTTACCATAGATGGGGTGCTTCTCCTTAAACTTGGCAGCGACGGTG
>JAFYQH010000030.1 GCA_017547205.1 Bacteroidaceae bacterium
AACCCACTCGTCAGAGTACTCTTTGCCACCTCTGTTGTCGTGGAAGAGGGGAAGAATCTCGTTCTCGAGAAGAGCGTAGATTGTAGCAGCATCGAGCTGGTCCTGATGCTCCTGGTTCTGGTAAGTACGCTGCTCTTTCAACGCCCAACCTGCACCGGGTTTGTAACCCTCGCACCACCATCCGTCGAGGACAGAAAGGTTGAGTACACCGTTCATAAGAGCCTTCTCACCTGATGTACCTGATGCCTCCAAAGGACGTGTAGGAGTATTCATCCAGATATCAACACCCGATACGAGCATCTTAGCCAAATCCATATCGTAGTTCTCGAGGAAGATAATCTTGCCAAGGAACTGAGGCATCTTAGAGATCTCCATAATCTTCTTGATCAAGCCCTGACCTGCACCATCGTGGGGGTGAGCCTTACCTGTGAAGAGGAACTGGATGGGACGCTCCTCGTTGTTTACAATCTGAGCAAGACGCTCGAGGTCTGTAAAGAGGAGGTGTGCACGCTTGTAAGTAGCGAAACGACGACCGAAACCGATAAGAAGCGCGTTGGGGTTGATCTTGTCGAGAAGATTTACAATGCGCATGGGATCGCCCTGGTTCTTCAACCAGTTCTCCTTGAATGACTGACGGATGTGGTCGATGAGCTTGCCCTTGAGCTGCTTTCTGATAGCCCAGATTTCGCTGTTGGGTACATTGTAGATAGCCTCCCAAATGCTTGCGTTAGACTGGTCACCGTGGAAAGATGCATCGAAGTACTTCTCGTAGAGAGCATCCCATTCGGGAGCTACCCATGTGGGGAAGTGAACACCGTTGGTTACGTAACCTACGTGGTTCTCCTCAGCGAAGTAACCCTTCCAAATACCAGCAAACATATATTTTGATACCTTACCGTGAAGACGGCTCACACCGTTGATCTCCTGGCAAGTGTTACAAGCGAATGTTGACATACAGAAACGCTCCGATTTGTCCTTAGCGTTGATGCGACCCATGCCCATGAGCTCGTCCCATGTGATGTTGAGCTTCGCGGGGTAGTTTCTCATATACTTGCTGAAGAGAGCCTCGTCGAAGTAGTCGTGACCTGCGGGAACGGGAGTGTGTACTGTGTAGAGTGAGCTTGAGCGTACAATCTCGAGAGCCTCCTCGAATGTGTAACCATCCTTGATGTACTGTGTAAGACGGTGGAGGTTACAGAGTGCTGCGTGACCCTCGTTACAGTGGTAGATATCCTTCTTGATGCCGAGCTTCTCGAGCATAATCATACCACCGATACCGAGAAGAATCTCCTGCTTCAAACGGTTCTCCCAGTCGCCACCATAGAGTTTGTGAGTGATAGGTCTGTCATACTCGCTGTTCTGCTCGAAGTCTGTATCGAGAAGATACAAGGGAACACGACCTACGTTTGCACGCCATACGTTAGCCTGTACATTGAAATCGTTGAAGGGAACCTCGATTACCATGGGAGCACCGTTGCTATCCATTACACGCTCAATGGGGAGTGTGTTGAAGTTCTGTGCCTCGTAGTTAGCAATCTGTGAACCATCCATTGAGAGGGCCTGTGTAAAGTAGCCATATCTGTAGAGGAAACCTACTGCACACATATCAACGTTTGAATCCGAAGCCTCCTTAAGGTAGTCACCTGCAAGTACACCAAGACCACCTGAGTAGATCTTGAGCACGCTTGAAAGACCATACTCCATACAGAAGTAAGCAACTGAAGGTCTGTTTGCATCGGGCTTAACGCTCATGTACTTCTCAAAACGAGAATATACGCTATCCATTACAGCGAGAACATTCTTGTCCTTTGACAGCTCCTCAAGTCTCTCGTAACCAAGTTTCTCAAGCAAAAGAACGGGGTTCTTTCCGCACTCGTTATACAATTTCTCGTCGAGCATAGCGAAAAGGTCTTTTGCATCCTGATTCCAAGACCACCACATATTGTGTGCAAGGATATCAAGCTTCTTAAGCGCCTCAGGTATCTGTGATTTTACATTAATCGTTTTCCAATTAGGAACATTAGCATTACTAATTTCAATCATATCTTTTATATTAAATTATAAATCTTTTCTTTTTTCTGCTTGACGCAATGCATGGTCATAAGCATTGAAATAGTTGAGGATAAAGCATTTCCACAATGCCTTATCTGCAATTTTCGCTGCTTTTTTCCTTATAGCATCGACGTCTTTCTTATTTTGAGCCGCAAATGTACAAATAGTTTTTGTAATTACATCAGACATTTCGAAATAATTGCTGTCTGTGCGCTCAATAACCTCCACACCATCATTGAGTTCACCCTGTCGGCCGAGCAACGAATTCACCCAAAGACCAAATCCGGCGAGGTTTGTGGTGATAGTGGGAATGCGGAACGCAACGCTCTCGAGCGGGGTGTATCCCCAAGGCTCGTAGTACGAGGGATAGACGCTAAGGTCGTTACCGATGAGAGCATCGTAGTAGTTCATGTTGAACACGCCGTCGCTGCCATTCAGATAACAGGGAACATAAACCACCTTCACGCGGCTGCCATCTATTCTATCGAGGCCCAATGAACGTATTGCACACACTACAGCATCCTCGTTGGTGTTGTGAAGCTTGTGTGTGATGAAAGGATTCTCGAGGGGAGTATCCCACTCGGCATCTGTCTGTGCAAGACGCTCACAAAGATCCTCGCGTGCTGTGTCCATCCATGCGGGTACATCGATAAATGCAATGATGTCGCGGTCGAGCTCTTTCTGATCTCTCAAGCCACGCATCGCCTGCAAGAAGAGGTCGATACCCTTATTTCGCATCTCCATGCGGCCGCCAAGACCGATGAGCAGTGCGTCGTCGCCTATTTTTGTACCGGTAAGCGCTTCAACGGCACGGATTCTGAGCTCGCGAGCCTTCTTGCGCTTGCTGGTGAAAGCAGCACCCGAAGGAACGAAATCCTTCTCGAAACCATTCTCGAGAACTACATCAATCTTGCGCTCAATGAGCTGCTCGCACTCGCGAGCGGTCAAATCGCTCACTGTGGTGAAGCAATCGACGTTGTGTGCGGTCTGCTTCTCTACCGAATGCTTCGACTGAACATTGAGCTCAGCTGCCATCTGGTCGCCATTGTATCCCTCGAAATAGTCGTACAAGGGCTTACCGTTCGATGCAATCGAACGACCGATGCTTGTTGCATGTGTTGTAAAAATTGTACCAACCTCGGGGAGATTCTTTTTAATATAAAGTGCTGCACCACCACTCTGCCATTCGTGAGCCTGTACTACAGCCTTACCCTTCTTGACAACTTTTTTATAGAAGCTTTCGATAACACGACCCACCGAATATCCAAAAATCATTGAATCGTCATAATCGCCATATCCATGCAATGAATCGACTGCAAAGTCGTTCCACAATTCACCATAAATCGCATCCTTGTCGGCCATGTAGCCTGTATAATCGACCAAGATTACCTTGGGACGACCGGGAATTTCCCAATATCCGCAACGAACTGTCAGTTTTTCATCGCTCAACGACTTACGCCATGCGCTCCACAAGCGCTTATCCTCAGTAAAGAGAGGATTCTCTTTCTCTTTCCAAAGATCGGGACCTATGTAAATAGTATTCAAGCCTTCCACCTCTGACAGGGTGCGAGCCTTTGTAGATACCACCGTATAGATGCCACCAACCTTATTACACACTTCCCAACTAATTTCGAACAGATACTCGGGAAGCATCAAATCTTTCTTCATCTTCAAATTTATTTTCCAATACACGATGTTTCACTCCTGAAACACCTTATTATATAATAAACAAAATAGGGAGAAAGTCGCCTTTCTCTCTATCGCATGCAAAGGTAGTATTTTTTTTTCAAATAATAAAATCTAGACATATCTAATTGACATTACATATGTTCCGCAACGCAAATACCACGGCAAAAAAAGTATCAAAAAGTAAGCACCCATGCATGTTTCATAGCGTTTCCCATGGTTAAAAACCGTTAACAGTTACAAAAAGAATCCAGGGACGCCGTTTTAACAACAGCGCCCCCGGAGCTAAAATCGGATTAAAATTACACCAAGAATGTAGCTACCAACGCAAGAATAGCATAAAACTCGGGGAAAGCAGCATAAATCATGGTATTTGTCTGCACGTCGTGGCCCTGAGAAAGACCAACGATACCATTGGCACAAACCTGGCCCTGGCGAATAGCAGAGAAAAGGCATACGATACCAACGCCGATACCAACGCCGAACCACAATGTACCAGTCTCGGCTGTTACCTTACCGAAGTGGAGCAAGAATGCCAAGAAGCCATAAAGTCCCTGTGTAGCGGGAAGCGCAGAAAGAATCATGTAACCTGCCGACTTAGAGGGATCCTTCTTCAATGCACCCTCGGCCGCATTACCGGCAATAGTAGTACCATAGCAACTTCCGATACCGGCGAGTCCCAACATGAGACCCATTCCCAAATAACCTAATAATTCATTCATAATGTTTAGTTTTTATTATTTATATTTATTCTTTATTTTTGAAAGGTTTATATTCAACGCCCTTACCCTCGTAACCGGCGTTCTTGAAATATTCTACGAATGTAAGACGCAAGGGGTGTACAAATGCGCTAAGGCACGACATTGCAATATTCAGTGTGTGGCCGACGATAATAATCAGTCCGAAACCGATCCATCCGAACACCGCACCAATGCCCTCCTGTCCATCCACAACCATCATAGCAAGGCTGTTGAAGGTCTGTCCCAGCATACCGCCGGCCAATCCCAGGGCAAACAGACGGATATACGAAAGCACATCACCCAAAAGGCCCGATGCCATGTTGTAGGTATCCCACAAACCGGCACCCACATTGGCAAAAATGTTGCGCTTGAGGTTGTTGAGCAAGTAAATGCCCACAGCACCCAATCCGCCGACAGCAATGAAGGCCCATTTGGAAACCTCGGCCGGAATAACACTCATAAACGAGAGCGCCGAAATGACAACACCGCCTACAACAACCAGCCACCAGCCCCACGCACTCAACGACTCCTTGAAGCCATAGAAGAATGTGCTGTTTATAGCCTTGACGGTCATTGCAATCGATATATGAACCACACCGATAGCCAATGCAAGTATCATCTGCTTGTCATATGTGGAGCCAAACAGCTCGACATTGCCGGCAACGATAAAGCTCTTCAGTTTCTCGGGAATATCCGAGCTTATGAGGCTTATACCGAAGAATGTACCAAGGAATGCACCAATGATAGTGGTGAATATACCAAGGGTAATCACCAGGTTCATCATGCCGGCCATATCCTTGCCAAGTTTCTTCTTTAGCAGGAATCCCAACAGAATGAGTATCAATCCGTAGCCCGCATCGCCCATACAAAACGCAAAGAAGAGCGAGAAGAACGGAGCAACGATAGGCGTCGGATCGAAATCGGTGGCACTGGGCATACCATACATTTTGGTGAGCGACTCGTACATGCGTGTAAAGGCATTGTTCTTCAGCTTCACAGGGGCGCTGTCGCCACGCTTCGCCGCACGCATCTCGTAAAAGACGCTGCAACCATCGAGGAACGACTGCGCATCGGTAACGCTATCCTCGGGCACCCAACCCTCGAGCAACACCAGTTTGTCGTCGGAAACCTTCTCGCCATCGAGCATCACCTTCGAAAATTCTATATTTTTCTGTATATGCTTGCCATATGCACGCAACAGGGGCAAATACTCCTCGGCACAGCTCTCCAACTGGTCGGCAACGGTAATGATGTTGGCCGAAATATTCTCGAGCTCAGCCTTCAGTTTGCCAAGCGACGATGATGCCAAACGCGCAGGCTCGGCCTCAATCTCGAAATCGGCATCTGTGTGCGTTACAGTAACAAAATAACATTTCGAAGCGGTTCTGTTTATCACAACTGCATTGTAAAGCTCGCACCACTGTTGGTCGAAAGCCTTATCCTGCACCTGATAGAAACGTATTGCGTAACCGGCAGCGGACAGCTTGTCGAAGACCGCGCTGTCGAAGTCGCCCCACACCTGCATGGTGGCAATATCCTTCTCAACAGCCATTTTCTCTTGTACAAGCTGCTCCTGACGTTTGAACAACTCCTCGCACTTATCCTCGACAAGGAGAGCATTCTCGCACTCGCCTGCATGAACAGAATCGTTGGGAGCAATAGCCTCGAGCCTTTTCACAATTTTCTCGCAGCGAGCATACTCGGCCAACAAGGCCTGCAATTCGGGTGTATCGGCCGAACCACTGTTTTTCTCGACCACATGCACCACTCCTGCATTGCGCAAGCCCACGAGGAACTCCTCGTACTCCTTATGATAGACCAACATGGTCAGTTTATTCATTCTGCTAATCATACGCCCTCCTCCTCTCTCTGTTCAAGAAGCGATTTAAGAATCTTCTGAGAAGATTTCGACAAGTTCTCCTCGTCCTCCATAAATCGTTTTATTTTACGTATAGCATCCTGATAGCCCGGAATCTGCACCTTCTCGAAAAGGTTCACCTTTTGAGTGGTTTTCTTCCTGGCCCTCTCAAGAAGGCTCAATTTCTTTTCGAGCAACTCTCGTTGTATAGCCGTCATTGCCATCTGTTTCAGGAGCTCAATGCCATCGGCATACCATTTGGGAGCGTTGAACATGCTGTAAGGGGCAACCTCGAACTCCACGTTCTCGAGCACGGGCACCTTGACACCGGCAACCTTCTGTTTGCCGATGACAATTTTTCCGGCCTTCACCAACGCAGCGTCGAAGTCGTTCCAGAGAGCAAACATGGTCTTGTAGCTATCCATCTGGCGCTCGTACTCCTCGTCGTGTTCAACCATCTCACCCCTGCACTTCTTGACCTCGACACGCAGAGCGCTCTCCTTGTTCTTGATGATAGGGAGAGTGCGCTGTCGCACCTTCAGCTGTTTTTCGAGCAGTTGCAACGATGTTTTATTATACTGAAATGAAATCATTATCTCTATGCATTTACTTTCCAATAGGTATCAACAAGCTCCTGACGGATATTAACCTCCTCGGGTTTGAAATATTTTGCAAACAAGCCCCAAGTAACATCGAGCATCTCAGTGGTGTTAAGGTTAACATCGATTGCAAGAAGTTTATCCGAATAGTCCTTGGCAAAAGAGAGCGTACGTCTGTCGTAATCGGTAAGGTCGAAACCATTCTCCTGCTTTGTCTTCGCATTGGCTGCATCGGCATAAAGACGAACGGCAGCGTTCATCACCTGGGGATGGTCTTTTCGTGTCTTCTTGCCCGCAACCAACTGTTTCAGACGCGAGAGCGAACGGAAAGGATCGACAATAACCTTACCGATGTCGCTGTCGCGACGAAGGAAGAGCTGACCTTCAGTAATATAACCGGTGTTATCGGGCACAGCGTGAGTGATATCGCCACCCGAAAGTGTGGTCACCGCAATGATGGTGATTGAACCACCCGAGGGGAACTGCACAGCCTTCTCGTAAATCTTTGCAAGGTCCGAATAGAGCGAACCGGGCATTGAATCCTTAGAGGGAATCTGGTCCATACGGTTCGACACGATTGAGAGCGCATCGGCATACATTGTCATGTCGGTGAGCAACACAAGTACGCTCTGGTTTTTCTCCACAGCGAAATACTCGGCAGCGGTAAGCGCCATATCGGGGATAAGAAGACGCTCCACGGCAGGATCCTCGGTTGTATTCATGAAACAGATAATACGATCCAGAGCACCTGCATTCGAGAAGAGGTTCTTAAAATAGAGATAGTCGTCGTTTGTCATACCCATACCACCAAGGATAATCTTGTCGGTCTGTGCACGCATGGCCACATTGGCCATCACCTGGTTGTAGGGCTGGTCGGGGTCGGCAAAGAAGGGAATCTTCTGTCCTGTCACAAGCGTGTTGTTAAGATCGATACCCGCAATACCTGTTGCAATGAGCTCCGAAGGCTGCTTACGGCGAACAGGGTTCACCGAGGGGCCACCAATCTCCACCTCGACACCTTCGACCATAGGGCCACCATCGATGGGATTACCATAGGCATTGAAAAAACGTCCTGTCAGCTGGTCGCTCACCTTGAGCGAGGGAGCCTTGCCCATAAATATCACTTCGGCGTCGGTAGGGATACCACCGGTTCCTTCAAAAACCTGCAAGGTAACCTCATCACCCATAATTTTTACAACCTGCGCCAGTTTACCGTTTACCGTCGCAAGCTCGTCATAACCCACACCTGTTGCCTTCAACGAACAGGTAGCCTTGGTTATGGCTGTAATTTTGGTATATATTTTTTGAAATGCTTCAGTTGCCATAATTTTTTAATTATTTATACGTTATGCAGATTTCTTCGTCGCAATAAGCTCCTGCAATTGTTGTATGTAATTGTTAAACTTCTCCGATTTATACTCAGAATAGTTCATCTGCTTACACAAATTGATAACCTTCTTGAAGAAGTCGGTAACCTCGAGGAAGTTCTCGAATTTGAACTTGGTGTGACAGATATCCATCACCAAGGTAAGAATCTGCTCCTGTCGTTCGAGCGGAGTAACAGCATCCACCTCGTCGAAGGCATCCTGCTGCAGCACCACGAAGTCGATGAGCTCCGATTTCCAGAATGTAACGTGGTACTCCACGGGTACACCGTCGTCACCAAGGATGTTAATCTGCTCGGCAATCTCCTTACCGCGCAACAATCTTGTCTTGGCCTCGTTCACCATTTCGAGCCATCCGTCGTTAATGAGTCCTGAGATATATTTATCGAATTCGGGATACTCGATATACTTCGAATATGAATCGATGGGGTTCACAGCGGGGTAACGTTTCTTGTCGGCACGATCCTGCTCCAAAGCATAGAAACAGCGTGCAACCTTCTTGGTATTCTCGGTCACAGGCTCCTTAAGGTTACCACCCGCGGGCGACACAGTACCGATGAAGGTGATAGAACCCACCTTGTCGTTGTTAAGAATAACATAACCGGCGCGGCTATAGAAGTTGGCGATGATAGCCGAAATATCCATGGGGAACGCATCGGGACCGGGGAGCTCCTCCATACGGTTCGACATCTCGCGAAGCGCCTGTGCCCAACGCGATGTCGAGTCGGCCATAAGCAACACTCTCAATCCCATGGCACGATAGTATTCGGCAATGGTCATTGCAGTATATACCGATGCCTCACGTGCAGCAACGGGCATGTTCGATGTATTAGCGATGATGATGGTACGCTCCATGAGCTTGCGTCCTGTGTGGGGGTCGATGAGCTCGGGGAACTCGGTGAAGATCTCCACAACCTCGTTGGCACGCTCACCACAGGCAGCGATGATAACGATATCGGCCTCGGCCTGCTTCGATATAGCGTGCTGCAACACGGTTTTACCTGTACCGAAGGGGCCGGGGATAAATCCTGTACCACCCTCTACTATGGGGTTCAGCGTGTCAATTGTGCGCACACCTGTTTCGAGCAATTTGAAGGGACGGGGTTTCTCTTTGTAGTTACCCATGGCCACACGAACAGGCCACTTCTGAATCATATTGATGTTCATCTCCTCGCCGGCCTCGTTCACAAGCACAGCAATGGTGTCGGTAATTTTGTACTCACCTGCCTTTGCTACAGATTTCACGCTCCATGTACCCTCGAGGGTAAAGGGGGCCATAATCTTCAAGGGCTGGTTGTTCTCCTCCACCTTGCCGAGCCACGATGCAGCCTGCACCTTGTCACCGGCATTCACGATGGGCTCGAATGCCCATATTTTATCTTCGTCGAGCGGGTTGGTATAGTCGCCACGCTTCAAGAAAACACCTTCCATCTTGTCGAGGTCGTTCTGAAGACCGTCGTAGTTCTTCGAGAGCATACCGGGAGCAAGAGAAACCTCGAGCATATGACCGGTAAATTCCGCCTCCTCGCCAATTTTCAGACGACGGGTGCTTTCGAACACCTGAACATAAACCTTCGCGCCGTTTATCTTGATGACCTCTGCCATCAAACGGTCGCCACCGGTCGAGATATAGCAAATTTCGTTCTGTGCCACAGGGCCATCAACAGCCAACAGCACCATATTTGCAATAACACCGGTTACTTTTCCTTTTGTTGCCATATATAAATGTCTTTATTTCTATTGATAATCTTCGTCGTTGATAGTGAGTCCGCTTTTCAGGTTGGCTATAAGCTCCTTGTAGCGCTCCATACCGGTTTCGGCGTCGAGCTTCGCCCAACGCATTGCGATATCGAGCTTCTGCAAGAATACATACAGACGCTCCACTGTGAAATAGAGGAACACCGAGTTCTCGTCGAGCCACTTCCATTTCAGTTCGTCCATCTGGCGTTCGCGTTCCTCCAGTCTGTCCATCTCGCACAAGCGCTGCACCGTTTCTATATAGTCCAGTGTCGATGAGAGGCTGAAATCGCGTGCGCTCGAGGTACGTATCGTCTCGGTAATCTCGTCGTCACCCACTACACAATCGGCCACATTCAATTTATATTTTCTTGCTGTGAAAGCTACCTGCAGGTTATTCATGTTACGGCAGAAACCGAACCACTCGGCAATGAACCTGTTGCCACACTCCATTGCGTAGTTATAATAATACGAAGCCAAAATATCCTCGTACATCACATTTTCGCGAGCCTCTGTAGCAAAATAGCTCTCAAGAAAATCGTACATATACGATGGATAAGCATTTGTACGCGCATCGCCACTTTTCGACGACGAAACAAGCTCAACAAGCTCTTCGCGAGTGAAATGCCCCACACGCTTCATATCCGCCTCGTAGCCATTCTTCAACAGCGCCATGATATTCTCGTTGTCCCATGCATAGAAAAACAAATCTATCAATTTCGCATCCGACGACGACAAGCCGGGATATACATCCTCCTTGAACTTCTCTATCGAAAAATTCACCTTGCTACCGTCAAAGGAAATATCGGGCAATCCGGATACCAAACAATGATATTCACTCATATTGTAAGGGATTAGAACAGGAGTTCAATTATTTGCGGACGAAGAAATGACTTCAAGAAGGCCTCGAACTCGCCCTCGCCAAAGTTCACCTTGTACGAACCATCGGCAGGCGACACCGAGAAGCCTTTAACGCCATTCACCTGTTTCACCTCGACACCCTTATCGAGCAAAGCCTTGGCCTTAGCCGCAAAGAACTTCTTCAAATCCTCGGCCTCCGATGTCGAAATAACAAGCTGCTCGTTTGCATTCCAACGCTCGGCAATCTTCAATATAACCTGCTTGAGCAAATCCTCTTTGAAAGCAGCCTGAAGGCTCTCCTTTATAACAGTATCTGTTACTATGTTTGCAACCTCCGATTTAATGGCACCCACAGCCTGAGCCGAATAGAGCTTCAGCTCCGAACGTGTGTTGGCGTCCAGTTCCTCGGCGTCCTTACGTGCTTTGGCCATCACAGCCTCAGCCTTAGCTTCAGCCTCTTTAACGATTTCAGCGGCTTTTGCATTAGCCTCGGCAAGAATGCGATCGGCCTCGGCACGACCCTTCTCAACACCCTCGTTAAAAATCTTCTCGGTCAATTCTTGAATTTTATTCTCCATATATACTAATATTATTTATTATTTTCTCTATAAACAAACGGACAAGCCCCGCAGAGAGCCACCGCCTAATAAAATGCAAAAATAGTGATTTTTCTTCTAAATCCCCCTTTAATTGTAATATTTATTTAATCAATCACATAACAGCCGATACCACATGCAAATATCAAAAAATATACACATTGCATAAAGGTCTAAAATTCGGTAAAAAAATCCCATTCGATGCAATCGGACAACCAGGAGGAGAAAACAAAAAGTGCCACGTTTCACAACGCAGCACTTTCACTAAACAACTAAGAAAAAACTATACTATCATAACTGATTATATACATGTGCAAACTATTCACATAGTCATCACACACTGCAAATGTATAAAATAAACTTCTTATTGCAAACTTTTTTACAAAAATTATTTACAAAACCTCCTTTTTGTTCAAAAGCTGCATGCCTAAGTGAATAAAAAAAGCAAGAAGCCACACAACAGCGGCTTCTTGCTTTACTATTCACAGGAGGTAAATCCTATGCCTGATATTCATCCCAGCTCTTAACGGGGATTTCGCTCAAATCGGTGTTGCAGAACGCACGGATGAAGGCGCTTGCAAGACGCGCATTTGTAATCAAAGGAATGTTGTGGTCGATAGCACCGCGACGTATTCTGTAACCATTTGTCAACTCGCGTTTAGTATGGTTCTTAGGAATATTGATAATAAGATCGAAACGGTGGTCGGCAATCATCTTCATGATGTTATCCTCGTTCTCGGGTGACTCATCGGGCCACAATACGGGAGTAGCAGGAATTCCGTTCTCGTTGAGGAAATTAGCTGTACCCGATGTAGCATAAATCTCGTAACCCTTCTCGGCAAGCATAGCCGATGACTCGAGCAAATCAACCTTCGATTTCGATGCACCCGACGACACCATAACGGTCTTCTTGGGAATATTGTAACCAACGGCAATCATTGCATTGAGAAGCGCCTCGTCGAAGTCGTCGCCAATGCAACCAACCTCACCAGTTGAAGACATATCAACGCCCAAAACAGGGTCGGCCTGATGCAGACGAGAGAATGAGAACTGCGAAGCCTTAACACCAATCCAATCGATGTCGAACGCCGACTTGTCGGGCTTGCTGTAAGGAGCATCGAGCATGATGCGTGTAGCAGTTTCGATGAAGTTACGTTTCAAAATCTTGGAAACGAAGGGGAACGAACGAGAAGCACGCAAGTTACACTCAATAACCTTCACCTCGTTGTTCTTGGCAAGGAACTGGATATTGAAGGGACCAGAGATATTAAGCTCCTTCGCAATGCGACGGCTGATTTTCTTGATGCGACGTGCAGTTTCGAAGTATATTTTCTGCGCGGGGAATACGAGCGTAGCGTCACCAGAGTGTACACCGGCAAATTCCACATGCTCAGAGATTGCATACTCTACAACCTCGCCATTCTGCGCAACAGCATCGAACTCAATCTCCTTGGTCTCCATCATGAACTGTGAAACAACCACGGGGAACTCCTTAGAAACCTCGGCAGCCATCTGCAAGAACTCCTTCAATTCATCCTCGTTGTGGCACACGTTCATGGCAGCACCCGAAAGCACGTACGAAGGACGTACAAGCACAGGGTAACCAACCTTCTCTACGAACGCCTCCATATCCTCGATGCTTGTGAGCTCCTTCCATGCGGGCTGGTCGATGCCAAGCTGGTCGAGCATAGCAGAGAACTTGTGACGGTTCTCGGCGCGGTCGATTGAAACGGGCGATGTACCGAGGATGGGCACCGACTGACGATGAAGCTTCATTGCAAGGTTGTTGGGAATCTGTCCACCAACCGATACAATCACACCACCGGGCTGCTCAAGATCGATAACGTCGAGTACGCGCTCAAACGAAAGCTCATCGAAGTACAATCTGTCGCACATATCGTAGTCGGTAGATACAGTCTCGGGGTTGTAGTTAATCATGATAGATTTGTAACCGAGCTTGCGAGCAGTCTGAACGGCGTTAACCGAACACCAGTCGAACTCAACCGACGAACCGATGCGGTAAGCACCCGAACCGAGCACAACCACCGATTTGTCATTCTTATAATAATTTACATCGTAGCCTGTAACACCATATGTCATGTACAGATAGTTTGTAAGCTCGGGATGCTCCGAAGCCACGGTATTGATACGCTTAACAGCGGGAAGGACGTTCAATTCCTTACGACGAGCACGAACAGCAAGACTGTCACGCTCCATGTTATCCTTAGATTTAATTACAAAGCGAGCAATCTGGAAATCGGAGAAACCATACTCCTTAGCCTTGCGGAGAACATCCTCGGGAAGTTCCTCAACGCTATTGTACTGCGAAAGCACAGCCTTGTAATCAACAATATTTTTCAGTTTGCCAAGGAACCAGGGGTCAATCTTGGTAAGCTCGCTGATACGCTCGATAGTGTAACCCTCCTCAAGTGCCGATGCAATAGAGAAGATACGAAGATCGGTGGGGTTGGCAAGCTCCTCATCGAGATTATCGAAGTGAGTATGTTCGTTACCAACGAATCCGTGCATACCCTGACCAATCATACGAAGACCTTTCTGGATAACCTCCTCGAACGAACGACCGATAGACATAATCTCACCTACCGACTTCATGCTCGAACCAATCTGGCGTGAAACGCCTGCGAACTTGGTCAAGTCCCAACGGGGAATTTTACAGATAAGGTAGTCAAGCTGGGGAGCCTCGTAAGCCGAATTGGATGTACCCATCTCGCCAATCTGGTCGAGTGTGTAACCAAGAGCAATCTTCGCAGCCACGAATGCCAAGGGATAGCCTGTAGCCTTCGATGCCAAAGCCGATGAACGGCTAAGACGCGCATTAACCTCAATTACACGGTAATCATTGGTTTCGGCGTTGAATGCATACTGAATGTTACACTCACCCACGATACCCAAGTGACGGATACACTTAACAGAAATCTCCTGAAGCATCTTCACCTGCTCCTCGCTCAACGAGCATGTGGGAGCAACAACGATAGACTCACCTGTATGAATACCCAGGGGGTCGAAGTTCTCCATGCTTGCAACTGTGAAGCAGTGGTCGTTAGCGTCGCGAATAACCTCGAACTCAACCTCTTTCCAACCCTTCAACGATTCCTCTACAAGGATCTGGTTTGCAAATGTGAAGGCGCTCTCGGCAAGCTCAATGAACGAAGCCTCGTCGCGGCAGATACCGCTACCCAAACCACCCAACGAGTAGGCCGAACGTACCATTACGGGGAAGCCAATCTCGTGTGCAGCCTTCAACGCATCCTCCATGCTCTCCACAGCCTGGCTGACAGGAGTCTTCATGGGAATCTCGTCGAGCTTCTTCACAAAGAGGTCGCGGTCCTCGGTGTTCATGATAGCCTCTACCGAAGTACCAAGAACCTTCACACCATATTTCTGAAGAATACCCTGTGTATAGAGTTCTGTACCGCAGTTAAGAGCTGTCTGTCCACCAAATGCCAACAAAATACCGTCGGGACGCTCTTTTTTAATAATCTCTTCTACGTAGTATGTATTTACGGGAAGGAAGTAAACCTTATCGGCAATACCCTCCGATGTTTGGATGGTAGCAACGTTGGGGTTTACCAACACAGATTGAATACCCTCTTCACGCAAAGCTTTCAAAGCCTGTGAGCCTGAGTAGTCGAACTCACCTGCCTGTCCAATTCGCAAAGCGCCGGAACCAAGCAGCAACACTTTTTTCAGTTTTTCTTTCATATCCTTTTCGGTATTTGGTTTTAATTTATTCAGTTATGTTAGATTCGTAATATTCGATGTATGCAAGGTTGGCCAACTTGTTACCACCGGGTGTGGGATACTTACCGCTGAAGTACCAGTCACCGGGATGAGCGGGACACGCCTTGTGCAAGCCATCCATTGTCTGGAATATAATTTCAAGGTCGGCCTTCAGGTCGGCAGGCTTGAGCAATTCCACAATCTTGCCCGAAATTTCGTCAGCTGTAAGAGGAGCATACAACGCTCTTGTGCAGTTGATTATATCCTTATCCTCTTTCTTCACCTCCTCGACACAATTTTTATATACATCGTGAATTACATTCTCCATGCCCTTATCCTTGAGCAGTTCGAGCGCCGCGAAGAAGGCCACAAAGTGGTCGAACTTCTCCATGTCGATACCATAGTAGTCGGGGTATCTGATCTGGGGGCTCGAAGATACTACGATAATCTTCTTGGGCTCCAATCTGTCGAGAATATTCAGGATGCTCTGTCGCAATGTGGTACCACGCACGATACTGTCGTCGATGACCACCAAATTATCCACCTTGGGGCGGATGGTGTCATATGTGATATCATATACGTGGGCAGCAAGGTCGTTACGCTTCTCACCTGTAGAGATGAACGTACGCATCTTGATATCCTTGTTGGCCACCTTCTCCTGTCGCACCTTGCGCGAAAGAATATCCTTTATCTTGGCGTCTGTAAGATTGTCCTTATTCTCGGAAATAGTCTTTATCTTCCACTCATTCAGATAGTCCTGCATAGAATCGACCATTCCATAGAATGCCATTTCGGCTGTATTGGGAATGAACGAGAAGACCGTGTTGTCGAGGTCGTGGTTTACAGCCTCGAGAATCTGGTCGCGCAGGTTGGCACCGAGTTTCTTTCTTTCGAGATAAATATCTCTGTCGTTACCGCGGCTGAAGTAGATACGCTCAAATGCACAAGGCAACAAATCGATTTTGGGCAACAACTGCTCCTGGCGCAAGCGGCCGAATTTATCCATAATGAGTGCCTCGCCGGGCTTCATCTCAACCACCTGGTCGGTCTTCAGGTTGAGCGTTGTCTGAAGCGCTACGCGCTCGCTGGCAACCGCAAAAATTTCGTCATCGGCATACCAAAAGGCTGTACGTATGCCCCAGGGGTCGCGCATTGCGAACATTTCTCCACTACCTGTTATTCCGCAGAATATATAACTACCATCCATCATGGGGGTAGATGTGGCAAGCACATTGGCAATATTTATACGCTCCTCGATGGTTCTTGTAATATCCATTCCGGTAAGACCCTCGGCCTCGCACTCCTTGAAGACGCGCTCAACCTCGCGGTCGAGACGGTGTCCCATGAGCTCCAACAACACATATGTATCGGCATAGACACGGGGATGCTGTCCGCGAGAAACCAATTCATCGAATACCTTATCGACATTCGTAATGTGGAAGTTTCCGCAAAGAGCAAGGTTCTTTGCACGCCAGTTATTACGCCTGAGGAAGGGGTGCACAAACTGCAAACCCTCTTTATCGCTTGTAGTGTATCGCAAGTGTCCCATGTACAACTCGCCTGCGAAAGGCAGATTTCTGTATGCATAGTCTGCATCGTTACGCAATGCCACAGGCGAATTTATATATTTTTTCTCGGCTGCTGCAAACACCTGAGAAATAGCTCCTGCTCCCTCGGCACGCTCACGGAACATATAATCCTCACCGGGAGTGGCCTCGAGCTTCACGCATGCGATACCTGCACCCTGCTGTCCGCGATTGTACTGCTTGTTCATAAGCAGGAAAAGTTTATTCATACCATATGCCCACGTTCCATATTTCTCTTGGTAATAGCTCAAAGGCTTACGCAATCGTATCATGGCAACGCCACATTCATGTACCAACGGTTCCATATATCAAAGTAATAAATTACAAAAATGGTCGTTTCTGCTTAAAAGAGAAAACGACCACAAACAATATAACCATATAGAAACGACAAAACAGCGACAAACAAATCAAAAGAATGACAATAACCATTCGCCACGGATACACGGCAAATACCGTTATCCTGCAAATAGTGTTTCTCATTACCCTTTTGATACAACATCGTCTGCATTGTCATTTACGTTCAAAGTGTCAAAACCGGAAGACGACAGGCCGAAAAAGCCTACCCTTCCAAATAACGACTGCAAAGATATATAATTTTCCGCAATAGAAAAACGGTTGCAAGTAATAAAATCAATAAACTTCTCATTTTTTTTGAAAGCCCCTAAAAATCACCGCATCGACAAAAATCTCTTACAACGATTTTTACAACCTCGGAAACAAAAAAGCTAAAAAAATGGGCCGTTTCTATTGTCAATACGACACAAATTATTACCTTTGCGCCACGTTTCGCAAAGGATTGCCGAATTAGCTCAGTTGGTAGAGCAACTCATTCGTAATGAGTAGGTCTGGGGTTCGAGTCCCCGAATCTGAGAGCTAATTTCAGCAAAGAGTTCTTTTACAATAAATTATCCCTTGCTCGCTTAAATAGGCGGGACAAAATCGGGACAATGCCGAATTAGCTCAGTTGGTAGAGCAACTCATTCGTAATGAGTAGGTCTGGGGTTCGAGTCCCCAACTCGGCTCAAAGGTTTATTTTTAACAGTTAAACACTTATGGAACAACAATTTAGTAGCATTTCTAAACCCAAGAAATGTAAAAAAAATGTTGTCTATCGACATCAGTGAAGTCGTTTATTTCACTTTCCCCAAACTCTACACCGGCAAAGAATGGTACATTGGCTTTATGGCCTATGATCCGGCGCAGAAGAAGATGCGAAGAAAGCGCATCAAGATAAATCACATTGAAAAAATTTCCGACCGCAAGAAGTATGCACGAGGTTTAATCGAGCGCCTAACTGTTCAATTAGACAGAGGCTGGAATCCTTGGGTGCAGAAAGAGCTGCCATCTGCTTACAAAGCATTTGACGATGTCTGTGCAGCATATATTCACGCTTTAGACAAAGGATTATCCGAGAATTACTATCGAGAGACCACGCATAAGGAATATTCTTGTATGCTGCACACGCTCCAAAAATGGAACAAGACACGCATACAGCCAGCATACTACATCTATCAGTTTGATAGGGATATGGTCCTCGAGTTCCTTAACTACGTCTATGTAGAGAGGGACAACAGCCTCGTGACTCGAAATAAATACCTAATATGGTTGTCATCGTTCTCGACGTGGCTTGTTCAACGCCTTTTCTTAAAAACAAAGCCAACTGACGGTATCGCAAAAATCAAGAACAAAGGGCGCGAAAAAGACCGAGACCTGATAACTGATGAGGAACTGAAGAAACTACACGATTATCTCGAGGCGAACAACAAGCATTTCCTCTTGGCGTGTTACATCTTGCACTATGTGCTGATACGCCCCAAAGAAATGTCATATCTCCAGCTAAAGGATTTTTCTCTAAAAAAACAAACAGTCGTGCTCTCAGGCGAGTACACAAAAAACAGACGCAATGCGGTTGTTACTTTGCCCGCAAAAGTCATCCGCCTAATGATAGAACTTGGAACTTTCGATTCACCAGACTCATATTATCTATTCTCAAGCGGTTTTCGCCCAGGCAAGAGCCATATGCACCAAGTCCAATTCCGCAAGTATTGGGCGAGTCATATTCGCCCATATATGGGCTGGGGACCACGAAAGAAGTTCTATTCGCTGAAGGATACAGGTATAACCAATATGATTCGTAACAATATGGATATCCTATCAATTCGAGACCAGGCACGACACTCAAGCGTGCTCATGACGGATATGTATACACCTGCTGATTTGAAGGAAGCCAACAAACTATTGCTGAATTACGAGGGTGATTTATAGAATTGGGCGCGTCTCACGACGCACCCAACCCCCGCTTAATGATAAAAATAAAGCACACAAAACATATTATGACAGCAAAAAAAGGCCAAGTTTTAAGTTTTAGCATTTCCCAGAATGTAAGTTCCCTTTCAACCTCAACGGTCTCTATCTTTGGAATGGTGTCGCATTGGAAAATTGTGTCACGAACAACTGTTTCGCGCCATCTGTCTCGAAACCTTGTTTCACGCACAGTGTCTCCTTTTATATATATAAGGATACTATCAACAACGTGCACACTGTCAATTCTTGAATTGGTATGCTCGTTATGATGTACCTCTTTTGTCTGCACAGGAACATATTTTGTAGCACAGGAATTGACAAATAGTGTCAAGACAAATACCATCAAAAGGTAAAAAAACTTCATATTTCTTTCCATTTCTTGTAGAACTTGTAAAGATTTACAAGTAATTTTAACTAGTTATTTATAAGTCCTCATACATTTGAGCCTCCCATTCACGGCGTTTGACAAGCCCGGGCAACTTGATTTTCACTCCACTCTTCGGGTCTGTTCCGTACACCCATCGACGGAACTCGTTGGGTATGGAAAAGTCATCTACATTGGCAAGTAGTTTCTTACGCAATGTAGAACTACGGAATTTGCTCCACCCCAGATTGAATATAAACGATACAAGAGCATCGTATTGCCCCTGAGAAAGCACACTTGAGTAGCGTTCGGCGTCGAGGAGCCTCTCTACATCTTCTACATCTTCTACAAACAACCTATCTGCAAGATCCTTGTTTATGACATCACCTATTTTGACGTTCTTTATGTGGCCATAACCTATTGTAAGGACTCCCGACGGACAACGATAGGCCTTTAGGCGCAAGCCCTCGTGTTCTTTTATTACTACCTCTGCATAGTCACTAATCTTCATAGTCTTTCTTCTTTAGGTCTGATAGGTCAATATCAAGATGGCGTTCGGTCTTATCAACGAGGACTTTCTGCGCCACTCGCGCCCAAGCTGCATCATTGCAAGAACTCTCGTTCTCAAGTATGCTCCAAAGTTGCCAAAAGCAGACAGCACCAGCTGCTACCTTGGTCATATCGATGCCGATGCCTGAGGTTATGTATAAATTGATAAAATATGCCAGGATTATCAGGGCATATACCTTGATGAGCGTGTGGATGACGCGCCCGAAGTTGGAGCTGCGGAATTTTCCCGATTTTTTTGGAGCTTGTTCTCCAAACTTTACTTTAACTCGTTTGTCGAGCTGCCACGCAGTGTAGCAGTCGTAGAAGATTGCCAAGGTACAAATTAGTATATATGGCAATGTGGGCTTGAGCAATGCAAATGTTGCTCCAAGAAGAGAAAACAGAGGTCGTAATATCACTTTCATATCTTTATTGTTTGCTCAAAAGTACGAGCATCACAATCAAGATAAAAAGACTGTCAATTTACTATGGCAAGAAAAAGGTAAATCACCATTATTAACATTACAAATAAAGTTCGGGCATCAAAATCTTTCTATACGCACCGCTCTTGACTTTCTTTTTAGTTATCTCAAGTGGTCGATATTGCTTTTTAATAACGAACTTTTTATAGTCTTTTCCCATATAGCAATACTGCCACCAAATAGGATTTACCATTTCATATAGTTTGCGTCTAATCTTGAATGTTCTATAATGTATACTCATTCCAAGATATGAGTTCATAGAACCAACGAACTTTTCAAGATATTGTAAAGCCTCCCCATTTTCTGCAATTTGATTGTAAAATGATAATTTATAGCACATTCTACCTCTTGTGCGGTTGCTTATATAAGTTCTACCAGGTTTTATCATTGCTCCGACAAATAAGACTCCGTTGCGCACAGGCTGAATGTAGATTTTCTTTGGATGTAAATTAACAAGCAACTGTTCCTTGAGGAAATGCTTGAGTTCTGGAACAAAGGCCACCAACTCCTCACGAGTCGGCATGAGTATTATGAAATCATCAACAAAGCGAAGATAATGCTTGTAGCCTTTTACATTCAATATCCAATGGTCAAGAACAGATGCATAGAAGTTTGCAGATAGCTGAGAAGGCAGATTGCCGATGGCGCAACCTTTCTCTTTTGGTTGGCCAAACAGCGTTTTCTTGGGTGGTATATGGCTCCATTTCTCAAGGCTGCTACATCGTATGCAGTTGTCCTGTGGAGAATGAAATACGAGGCATTGAGTAGTGTATAACAAGCAATCAATATCATCACCTTTGTAATGGTCACGAATGAATATATCTAGCATCTCATATAGCAGGGCCTTGTCCATAGACATAAAGAACCCCTCTATATCGAAACGTCCTACCCACCAATCCGGGTGTTCATCAACCATCCTTTGTGCCTCTTTGACTGCAACGTGTACGCCTTGTCCTACGCGGCAGTTCTTCGAGACATCACCTTGCTCTGTAAACCGTTCCTCAAATAGCGGGTTCACTCGCAATGCCCACCAATGGTGCACAATTCTATCAGCAAAATCTGCGGCAAAAACCTCTCGATATACGGGCCAATCAACAACAAAGCTTTTGGATTTATCAGGAGAATAACACGCATGCCGAATTGTATTCCATTTCTTAACTATTTCTCTTTGACATTTTGGAAGAAAATGAAGATAGTCATTGCTTGACTTCTTTTTTTTACTACAGTCTTCAAAAGCCTCTACGAATGAGCTAAATGAAATGTCATAGGCTACTTTGTCATCTGCGAGGGCAACAGCTCGAACTCGATTACTATTATTACGATTGTTGTTGTTGTTGCTATTACCATTATTCATATTCACGTTCCAAGACTGAATGTACCTACTTAGTTGTTCCTCCATTGCTGAAGGGAGATACCCAAATAAACCTTAAAGTTAGCTGCTCGCTCCCAATCAGCGTTGCCGATTGGAATTCTGGCTTTCAAGCGTGCGATTACGCCAGCCTGTGGCTTGCCTGCCTATGCTGTCTGCAAGTTCGAGTATATCCGAAAACTTGCGAATGTCTATCTGCCGCTCATCTCGACAAATCATCAGCATCAATCGTAGAGAACTGTACTTTACATCAAATTCATTCAGGAAATGTACCCTTTGTTCTTTATTGCTATTTGCACGTTGCAACAGTTCACAACAGTCTATACCCGTCATAACCATACGCTCTGCAAAAGAGTATCTATAGAACTTATCAAATTGCATTCTTGCTCTCAGAATGAGCTGAAGCAATGAGTACATATCCTTATATATTTTAGTTTCTTGCGCGAGTGCCATTTTATGCTTAAAAAGTACGGACAAAGGTAAAAATAAAAAAATAAAAATCCCCCTTACGGGGGATAATATCTCTTCAAAAAAGAGATAAAGAGTTAAAGGGCTAAAGAGCTAATAAGGTTTATTTGCGAGGGCAACAGCTCGAACTCGATGACTACTATTACGAAGGTTGTAGAGGTTGCTATAACCATTAGGCATATGCACGGTCCAAGACTGCGTTGAATTAATCTCTGTTGAACTCCAATACCAATCACCAGTGATTGTGCCACCATTGAAAAACTTAGTTAAGAAAGCGTTTATCTCGAGCTTATATTCTGCTATAAGGCGATCTACCGCAACGCTGGGTAGAAACCATTGCAAAGGGTCATGGGCATTGGCCTTGTAGTTCCAAGCGGCTTCGCAAGCAGGAACACCTTTAATATTCTGCGAGTCCGTTTTTCCCGCTTGTTGTTCGATGGCTGCCAATGTATCCTCAAAACCATAGCCTACTTCGTACAAACCGACATTACCTGCTCCATAGTTCTTCACATTTTTTAGGTCTACGCCATAAGCACCAAACTTAAAAGTTGCACCTCCATCCGAATTGACACAATCTGCTGCTGCAATGATAAATTCCATCTTCCGTGCACGTATCGTTACACCAAGTTTACTATACTGCGCTTTTCCGTTCGCAGACATTGCAGACCACTCCTCGCCCGTAAAATGGCTAACTGTACCGTCGGATATCTTTACGCACGCAATGCGTAAATCACGCAAGCCACCAGCCCATTTGATATACTCTTTAAATTCTGACATCGGAGTCTCAAAAGTAACTTCTGGGAAACCAATCTCATTCAATGCTTGTACTTGCATCTCCTTATTCAAGCGTAGGAGTAACGCTTCTTTATTTGTACTCATATGAAAATCGTTTATCGTTAGAACTCTTCACAAACTGCGCGGACAAGGTAAACCGTATCTTTATTACTCACTACAATAGCCCCCCAGTGAATGGAGAAAGCAAAGCCACCTGAAGCGTCATATTCAGTGCTACTCCAATAATAATGGGTATTATCATTGAATGAAAGTTTACACTCTGCATTCCAAAAATACTCAAGTGCCTCTTGTATCTGTTCCTTACACCTATAGGCGATAATCCACACCCCCAATCCCGGGAGATGCCAATCGCTTGTATCCTCAATGCCGTCATACTCCTGTGTGTAGGCTTTATAAGCTTTGGTCATCTCTGCGGCAGGGGCACCTTTCACTCCTTGTGAACCTGTAGTCCCTGAAAGTTGTGCAATGATGGCCTCTGTATTAGCCGCACCGGCAAAGTCATTGTAAGCGGCTCCGAGACTGCGGTTGTCGAGTTCTCCAACATTTACACGGTTACTAAAGGGAAGCGTCATACCTCCTTCAGCACTGGTGCAATCAGTTGCCGCTAAAACGAACGAGTGACCATAGGCTCTGACGCGGAGACCACGCTTTATAAACTTTGCCTTGTTGGCATTCGTCAAACTATCCCATTCCTCACGTGTGAAGTAATGGTATGTCTTGTCATCGTATCTCTGCACAGCGAGGCATATATCAAGCAGGCCACCAACCCACTTGATATATTTACCGAACTCCGATGCCCGGCTGTTCTCTGTGACATGCTTCAGGCCGACAGCGTTAAACGCTGCCGCCAGTTCTCTCTTGTTCTTGCGTAACAAGGTTACGCTCTGTTCCTTTGTACTCATAATTAGTAAATTGTATTATTGATATCCTGGTTATCCTCTGCATAACCGGCAAGATACTCGTCGTAGGTCTCACCGTTGTAATACACGAGGTGCTCTGCTATATTCTCAAGGGTTACAGCCTCCACCTCCTCAACACCGCCGTAGGCCTCGTTATTGACCTGATCGATGAGATTGATGAAAGCTTCAATCACAACGAATATGGTTATCTCTGAGATGCCCTGCTCGATGGCCTCTATCTCATAAGCCTCGCGGATCACTGTAAGCTGATATGTGCCGCTGATTACAGGCTTTGCAACCTTGTTGCCATCGGCATCTTGGCCTGCGACCTTCTGCTCGATGATGGCGAGGAGTTCTGCACCGTCACCCTTCAGCACCTGGCCTACAATACGCACCATGGCGAGCAGTGGAGTTTCTTCCTGGTTCTCGAGGATGGTCTTCATCATCACCACAGCATTGAGTTTCGGCGAGTTCTCGAGACGGAGACGCTGCACAGCCTTTAGTGATGATATCTGCAATCCCGTTGCAGAGTTCAGTGCGGTAAACGTAAGCTCTGGCAAGCCCAAGAAACGAAGCTCAACCATCGTATCGGGCAAAGCAATATCGTTGATTGGCGAAGTCTCCGCTATTGTAATACTCTCGAGTGCACTGCCCTTGGCGTTTATATGCTCGATGCGTGGACACTTCGATGCGTCAAGACTTTTGGCACCAGTATTCCTGATGTCGAGTGTCTTGAGGAATGGAAGATCGCCGAGCATATATGAAGTGAGTTTCGCATATCCCATTGGGCGCTCGATGTGGCTGTCACCACCTGTGATGATAGTCTCAACGAGGCTCATAACAGAGAAATCAAAGTTCTCACTCAGTGTCAAGGCAGAGAGGTCTATGCTGCTCATTCTATCAGCTTGGTAGATGTAGAGCAACGCGCCCTCATCTTTAGCGAAGTTGGTAAATGTGTAGCTTTGACCGCCCTCGAGGTAACAACTCTCGGAGAGGTTGCCCGAAGCATCGTTACCGACACCGAAGTAACCTGTTGCAGCAGCAGTGATGGTGATTGTTGCATCGGCACCACATGCGATACGACCTGACAAGACTCCACTGAAGAAGTCTCCCGTCTGGTAGTATCCGTCACGAATACGCCAACGAGTGCGAATGAATGCCGGGAGAGATGTCAAGCCAAGGCCCTGCAGAGCATAGAAGTATATCGCATCCGATGTAGCGGTGTACTGGATATACTTGCGGTAGCCATCGTAAGAGCTTACCACCTTCGGCCACACAAGCTGGCGCTTGGTGCAGTAGAAGTAGATTGCTCCATCAGGAGAGAACGGTTTCATCATTTGGCCGTCCACCTCGATCTGGCAAGAACGCATAGCGGCGATAACAGTGCGGAGGTCGATTGCAGTGCCATCGGCCAACAGCACTTCTTGCTGTTCACGGCAGCACACCCACAAGATACTGTTCCATCCCGCAAATGGGTTGGTATAGTCATCTGTTGAAGGCTTGCCAGGATCTACCTCGGGGTCTGTATCGCAACCGCCGTCGTTGTCCTTGTCGTTCACACCGTCGGCATCGTAAATCTTGTTGAGATACATTATAAGAGCATTCTCCGAGTAGATACCGCCTCGCACGCTTGCTCCGTTCTCAAGGAACCACATAGGCTGCATATTCTTTGCCTGTTGGTCTTTTCCACACGCGTAATCCGTAAAGCCGTAATAGCTCATCACGGATTTTGGATTCGCGTGCAGATGGAGCTTGGTGCGCCAATTTGTAGCCCACTGCGCGTTAATGCTCTTGTCACAAGTGCTGGCAAAGGCGAGCATATCATAGAGCTGGTATGGAACTTTCTTGCCGAGTGCATAATCGATGGCCAACTGGTCATTGTCCACCATAGATTCAAAGTAGTATGTCCAGGCAGGGAAAGTATCACCCGAAACCTCGCCCTTGTCGATGAGTTTCTGCACCCAGCTTGATTTCATCGTAGATGGTGCCATCATCTCAGCGACAGAGGTAACACCTCGCCACCAGCACATACCTTGGTAGACAAGAAGCTCAAAGCCCTCAACAGGGTTCAAGACATCGCCCTCGACAACCCATTTACCGTTCTTCTGGTACATTGAGCCTGTGGTATTCTTCCACTGGCCATCAACGTAACGCATAAAGCGGTAGTTGCGTCCACAATAGAGAGAAAGGAGGTAAGGCATATCGGTGTCAAGGCCCGAAGTAGCCTTAAATCTTGTTTCAATCTGGTCGAGAGTCTCACCATCCGCACCGATGAACTCTACAAAGCTCTCATCCTGATAGTTCAAACAGCCGAGGTTGTAACCAGGGGTGTTCATAAAGCCGAGCGCAGTCTGCTCGCCTTTGTCTTCCTTCCAGTTGCCTCGTGCCTCGAAATACACATTCTGCAAGGTGTCAGAGGTTGAACGATAGACGCAAACAGGGTGGTTTGCTGTAGAATGGTTCATCTGCAGCCCCTCTATGTGTATGTCTCCGAGGTCATAGGTACCATCGAAGAAACGTTGTGCAGGGGTGAGATAGTCGCCACCGAGAGAACGATATGTGTAGTTCATCATATCGCAAGTACCGCAGTCATTCACGCCGCTTGAGTCGGAGAAATCGATCTTGACGGTGATGATATTGACAGGTATTGTATTCTCGCCGACACGAACCTTCTTCTTCGCAAATAGTGCGTATGTAAGTATTGCATCTGCATTGGTGTAGTCCGGGAACAGAGGCTCAACACTCTTGGCCTTGTCAAGGTAGTAACGTGGGTTCTTCTTCGGTCTCTTGGCCGATGTTGTTCCTTGACGGCGCTTGCGTACTCCACGCGCTACGAATGAACGCCAGGGGCGCAATGGGTCGTAATAGTAGAGGTCAATGCTGAAGTTGTCGCTGGTAGATGTACCACCGTCAAACTCATTGAAGCTCTCTTCAGAAGCGACCTCCACGACATAGGCTATGCCGCGTGCGTAGAGCAATGTGGCCGAAGGTCTCAACATCGTTGTGCCTTCAGCTGTCTGCGAAACAAGCACATTCTCGAAATCGAACTCTTTAACCATCAGTTCGGTGTTGGTAAGGCGAACGAGATAGTTCTTGTGCGCTTGCGCCCACTCAAAGTATGTATTCCAGGCACAGAGGTTGAAGAGATAGAGGTCGCCCATCGTTCCGTTGAACTTGATGCAGTTCTCCTGGAACAGATTACCGGCACCGCCGACATAACCGATGTTGCCCACACGCTCGCCGTCGAGGTAGAGAACGATCATCGAATACTTGATACCGCCACGCTCTACATAGATGTTTGTAGGCTCTACAACGACGGCAACGGTATGTTCCTTACCCTGTTCGTATGAACGTTCCTCACGGGTGCGTACACCGTTCTTGCAGTATATGCCGACCTTTGAGCCGGTTACATAGAAACCAGCTCCGGCGCTTTCATCATAACACTCGATGAGCTTTGCACTCTTATCCTTTACATTCTTCGATGCAAAGGTAAACTGTATCGCGCCACCTGTCGCCTCAAGCATAGCTGAGCCGAACATATAATGGTTGAGTGTAGCCGTCACGTTCTCAGCAATACGGAGACAGTTCTTGCCGAGAAAAGTACCGAAACCATTAGATGTGTAGTTGGCCCCGGACAATTTCAGTTCATAGCCATTCGACTTGATACTGTGGTCGGCTTCATCATTGGAGCGACCAGAAAAATCAAAGTCATAAATGGTACCAGCTGTAAGTTCCGCGTCGATAGCGGAGCCATCAATGCGGACTGTAATCTCATCGCTCGCTACACCATTAACAACAGCCTTGTAGGTTATCTGCTGTCCGTCAGCAAAACCCTTTATCTGTTGTGATATAGTGTAAGTGCGGCTGTTGAGAGCAAGCAGCTGGGTGAACTGGTTGCCGTTGGCCAACACAGCAACGTGCGACTGCACTTTGCCCGGCGCATAGACAGCGACATCGAGGCTCAATGTGTCGTAAAGCCTGATGGTGCCATTATTAGCATCATCATAGCGGATAGAGACAATAGGTGTAGTATTGTCCTCATCAACGACCATTATGGCCGAGTAGATGGTATTTCCCTTGGTACCTGAAGCGATATCAGTACCCTGCACGCGAATCGGATAGCTTCCGTGTGTGAGCCCGAGCTCGGTTGGGCGGATGGTGACAGAGTGTGTAAAGCTATCGTTTACGACAGCAGTTGCAAGCGGTTGCCATTCGCCACCGAGTTTGATATCAATCTGGGCCGATATACCTTTATCGCTCTGATTGTTGGCGAACTTATACAGCGGTACAGACACACTTGCTGTGCCTGGTGTAATTGGATTGTCGGCAGAATACTGCAGAACCTGCACAGAGGTACAAGTAACATCGACTGCAGTTACAGTGATATTCTTGCTTCCACTCGCACCTGTATCATCGTAGGCAACAAGCCTGTATTTCTTTGAGCCTGCAGCTGTAAAGAACTGTGTAAAATCGATAGGAAAACTATAGTCATTCAGATCTGCAGAGCTCTGCTGATTGACGGTCTGCGAGAACACAGTGATATTTGTGTCGCGGTCCACAATCTCAATGCGCTCGATGCTGTTTTCCGTCTCGACTCCAGTTGCAGATGATACCGAACGGATGGCCGCAGATGTGGCAATATTCGCGCCGTAGGCGCCATAGAGAGGAGAGTTCTTGAATGCGATGGCCACGATGGTTGCGCTACCTCCGCCAGTGCCTGTGCCGACGGGGAACTGCACCTCATCGCCGACGGTATCGCCGTCAGCATTCTGCATTGATATCTTGACAACACCCTCTGTCTCGGTATCAACAACAAGGTTTGCAGGTAGGTGATGACGTGCTCCTTCAGCCGAGAAGGCTTTGCCTGTGCCCACCTCGGGAGTGTCCGAAAGTTCAATCCTTGAGCCACCACCGAACTCACTCCAAAGAGCCGGCTCGTTGAAATCGGCAATCGAGCCTTGAAATTGCCTTGTCTCCATCTTGTTCTCAGCCACCTTGTAGCTGATAACAAGACCTTGCTTGGCATATGTAAGGCCCTTCTCTTTTTGGTGTGCCAAAAGAGCCGTCAAAGCACTCTCAAGAGTGTAGAAATTACCGAATGTAGGCGCACCTACAATATTATCAATGATAATAAAAGGCTCGGATCCTGCGGCCAACGAACCGAAGTCTTTCCAGTTCTCGGGATTTATCCACTGCTCCTCGGTAAGAGACTTGCCCACGAACTGATACGTTTTCCACGTTCCTGCAGCAATCTCGAAGGAGAGAATCAAGCCCAATGCGGCCTTTTTCTTAGTCCATGCAAGATGTACAGCAGACTTGCCGACATTCTCCGTGTCACAAAGCGAATAGTATCCACTGATTGGCATTTCTGTTGTTACATTGTAGATGTTTCCGACGGAGGAGCCGCCGAAGTCCTTCCAGTTATCTAAGTTCTCGAATGACTGAATTGTGTTCACACCGATGAATTGCTTTGCTACCCAACCATCCTGTGAGAGATACACTACGACCATACCAGCCGACAAGCGCCCAGCATTGACAAGATTTAAGACAACTGCCTCAAGGTCATACACCGTTGTCGGTGTCTTTTTCCATGTATTGACATTTACAACAGTCAAGTTTTGCGATTGCGAGCTGCCTAGCAATGATGAAACCTGTTGCTCGAGCACAACACCGCGACTGCCAGGGAAAGCTGTGTTTGCAGTCTCTCCCAGCGTGAGGTCAGAGCCAATAGCTGCCAACTGAGAGCCACTCCAACGGTAGCATTTACCATCATCTTTACAAAGAAAAACCTTGCCCGAAACAGGGATATAATTGCTTTGAAAGGACTCCTCTCCAGGCCAATTACTAAAGAATTTATTATCTTCATAATTATGTGCCACGAATCTATTCAGCGTAGAACTGAAATATACAGAAATTGGTATTCCTCCTGCCATTTCGGTTATAATGCCAGGCTCAACATTAGTTTCGGAAGTAAAAGCCTTAAATTCAACAACATCATCAACAAAAGCAGGAAGGTTTGCTGCTGGTACCTTGCCCATCGCATCGAGTGTAGCAATGCCTGAAGGCCTACCTATTTGGCTGTAGATGTCGGTAACATTCTGATAGAGTCCCTCGATATTGGTCACATTCTGAAGGACTGTTGTTTCAACGGAAGCCAATCCGTTCTGCAGCGATGTTACCGTGGTGTTGATTGAAGCAATCGAATGGTTTGCCGAATCTGCGCTGTTCTGAGCGGTATTGGCCGCATTCACAGCAGAATTGAGAGCAGTCCTCAACTCTGTCAGAAGAGATGGAGTCAGTAGGCCAGCATTAGCGGTAGAAGCCGCAGGAATCGTAATGTTCAGCGGAACTTCAGTACCGTCATTGAGCCTCTTCTTCATCGAAATGATGAAATTGCTCTCCGAAGCCTGATGGCCCAAAGAAGCGCCGTCAATTTGCGCCTCTGGCATCGTGTCTATCAATGCCTGGATGAGAGACACGAACAAACCACCAATTCGCGAAGCTGAGTTCTCATGCTCTTCTGTTGCATCTCGCACAGTAGCTGCAAGAGGAAGTAGGTTTGTTAATTTACTCATAAGTGATTATATTTTGAAAAATGTATTTCAAAAGTAACCACCACAAAAAGGAGGTAAAAAGACACTATTTTCGCAACTCCTCGACAATGGTATTTAATGCTTCATGAGCGTAAATATCAGTCATTGCTCGACGGAAAACAGCCAATGAGGTGTAGAGCTTATGCGAATACCAGTTCCTGCGCTTGCGAGGCTTGCCACTAGTCTTGTAACCTCCCCAAGCAGGGCCAACCTTACGCGGTATGTCCAGCCTATTTTCGCGCCTATATTCAGGATCCAGAAATTCAAGGTCTCCGCCGTTACCTCGAGCGTAGCCACGTCCTGTACCGAAAGCCTGATATATGCCATATCCAGCCCATTTGATAAGAGTACTATCTGCGGTCGAAGAAGTTCCAGAGAAGCTGCTCATCAAGGAGCCAGTACGGACTATGTTGTGTTTGGCAATCTTCTCTTGCCAAATATCAATCATCATATCCGTCCAGGCCTTGATGTATTCCTTTTGATTCTTTACTTCATCTGCCATTGTTCTTCATTATAACAAAGGTTTTCAGGCTCGGAGCACTCAAGCATAAAGCAGAGTCCCGTACAACCGCTGAACATATATTTATTGAACTCCCTATAAAATATGCTGTCAGTCTTGAGATAAATTAGATCATCGCATCCCGCCTTGTCTTTGATAAGGCGAGATACAATCTGGGTGTAAAGTTCGCGACAAACTGCAAGCTGCTTCTCGCGGTCTTCCATATCGTTGATCCTATAACGTCGAAGCAACGAAACTGTAAAAACGCGTTTGCGGAAATATCCGCCACTGCTACCGCGGAAGTTCTGCCCCTCTGTAGTGTCATCAAACACAAAGAAGTTCGCAACTTTGCGTAACTCATTGATTACTCCCTCCAGGTTCTCTATGCCTGGGCAGGTGGCAAAATGGAAGCCTTCGGCCACGGCCAATCTATTCTCATTACATAAACGCTCAAAATATTCTTGAGCATTAAAAAAAAACTTTCCCATCATCTTTTCATTGCTTGCTTGAATTCTTCTGCCTCGCGTGCCTTTGCATCGAGTTCTGTCAAGGCTCGCCATGTATCAATGGCGAGGATTTCCTTCTCCTTGGTGACATCACCACCAGTCAATGCGCGTATCTGGGCATTCATTGCTTCGACAACAGATTGAGAACTGCCACCCTGTGTGCGTTTGAAAAAGTTGCTGAAATGCTTTGAGAAATGCGCCTTCAGTTGAGTATACCACTGAATGATTGCGAAAAGTTCATATTTTTGTAATGATTCAATACGCGCTTTAGCGCCATCATCAGGCCACTCTTTACCGCCCACATTGTGCGAGTAAACAAGATTTGCAATATCTATTACTGCGGCAGGATTTTTACTCATTAAATATCCTTGGTACAAGTTGTCGAGCATAAGGTAGGTTTCAAAGGGAACACCGTGCAAGAATTTATCAATCGCCTTGCGTCCATCAAGTTCATCGAGCAGCACAGGGTGTATTCCAGGCTCCATTACCCATTGTATAGCTTCAGTAAGTACTGTTATATCTTCTGATGACAGAGTGCAGTGCATCGCTCCTTCAGATGTATGAACACAACACTTGGCATAGCCACCTTCTGCCTTTTCAATTACCATATTGGCAAAGTAAAGAGTAATACGCAAGAGTGCTGTTGTCTGGTCATAAGCTGATAGGAAAACAAGCACTGCCTTCAGTTGCCTTTGATCAAGTTCCTGCCAACATTTAGGGAATTTGAAATCCAGCGTATTCCCATTGGCTATAACAGTATGTTTATACTTTCCCATATTACCCAAAAAAGTAAGCTCCGTTCTCTTTTTTGTTCTCGAACTTGCCGCTTTTCCGTGCCTGGTATGCCGAAGAAGCCTTATAGGTCGGGAACGAGTCTATCATTGTATCAAGGAATCTCAGCAAAGTTTGCACAAGCGGGTGTATATCGGCCGAGTGCATATCACATATCTCTGCCGATATGATGCTATGTATAAGCTGTATAACTTGAGTCTGATGCGCTGTAATGTCATTGTGTCGGATACATGCCAACAATTCATCAACCAACTCATCGCCAATGATATCACGAATCCTTGCCTCGGCCATTGTGACAAGAGGCTGATATTTGGCGCAATCCCTGCGATATATTTCGGGGAAAGCCTTGCGACGGAAATATTCAGCCGACCAGAAGAAAGTGCTGAAATATCCTTTTGCGATATCACTATCATACCACTCCTCGTGTCTTCTCAAGAGAGACAATATCGCATCGAAAGCATCATCATACACGTCAAGCAGTTTCTTGAGCAAACGATTAACACGTTCCGAGCTTGCCGGAGTGATATTCTCTGTAGAAACGACTCCAAAACCACTGTCGGTAAGAACAAGGTCAAGATGGGGAATAGTATCAGCATATGCCTTAACACATATGGCTGTCGTGATAAGCCTTTTTTCTATAGCCGAAGGTTCATCTATGGCATAAAGGCCGAGAGTACCGAATAGGTTCTCCTGGGTAGTCTCTAATTGAGGAACAACAGCCTCATAGACGTGGTTGTTGCAGTTTGTGGCCGAGTAACAATATTTCTCGAACACTTCTTGAGTGATATCAATCTTATTCATCGTTAGGATCTTTTTGAGTACCGTTTTTAGCAGAAACTTTCACCGCATCGTTTTTCTTATCAAGAGTAGTGAGCATAATCAAAGGGACATCAGGATAAACCTTATCACTCCAACCGTTATACTCAATGACTACATTGTGAATGTTGCAAAGCAGGTCGTGTGGTGCCACCTCAAGAGACTGTTTGAGTGTAAAGAGTTCCCTTTTATCGCTACCTGAGTTATTTGTCTGCGACTTACCTGGTGTCGCACCCACGAGATTCGGGTGAATATTGAAAGCATAACACATCACATTGTTAGCCTCTGCAATATCTTCAGCCCAATCGCCTCCCTCCTTGCCTTTATCCACAACATTGATTCTCACCATAGAAATTTCTTTGCCATCAGGATTGATATAATATCCCGAAATCCACACCTTGCCCGAATTCTCGATACCTGTGACAAAATTGACAATATTCTCTTTCTCCTTCTTAATACGCTCAGCTTTCTCCTTTGGGTCGGATATACCTTCATTGGAACAGATATGTTTCCAATAGTCATTATGTACCTCTACAATGTACTTGACAGAAGTCGAATTCTTGAGTTTTGCCTTCTTGCCGAGACCAATGAGCTGCTTGATATCATACCAATGGCCTTTGAATATTGAGGTATAGTAAGGAACGGGGTAATACTGAAGACCTGGAGTCGGAAATCGCGAAACAATGGCGAATTTTCGTTCATTCGTTCTCACTCGACGCTTACCATCTTTCCCCGGTTCCTTTCCCATCCTAACAAGTAAATCACCCAGAGGGTCAATGAAGTCCAACAAGGGAATAACCTCGATATCATCTTTCGCAGGTGTACCCTTGCGAAAATCGGCATAAAATATATTATTTATTTTACCCTTATCATCAGCCTTTTCAAAACGGCAGTGACAAGCCTCCTTATGGCGGAGCTGCACAATCTTTGAAGAGTCACGCGACAGAATGATTACGCTGACAGCATAGTAAAACCATTTGAAATCCGTAATCTGCTCGATCCATAAAGAAGGCAGAAAATTGCGATTGAAGAAGCGTTTAATCTCGGGGTCTCGAGTAGGCTCCTTTGTCTCATAGTCGATATATTTCAGGCCGCTGCCATAACAGGTCAAAACGTTGAAATATTGATTCTGCGCAAGAATTTCATCCTTGCCAATAGCCCCCATTAAAGAATAGGGAATTTGATTATCAGGACCGAAAGGTACATACTTAAATTGCGTGCCTGGAATGGGCACGGCATCACCAGAGAAATCCTCATCAAATATGGCAGAAGAGTCATCTACAGTCTCGATACTGCAATGTACCGAGTCGGAAATCTCATAAACCCCATAAGTCTCAGTATTGTTATCAATCATCTGTATATAGTTTTACCGTTAATCTCAAAAAGTGTAATATCTCTGAACTCGCGAATCTGCCCGTTCGGGAACCTCACCTTGTGAGTACCACCGCGTCGATGTACCGAAAAGCAGACAACGCCCTTGTAGGAAAGGATATCGCCTGTCGATAATTTCCAAAGTCTCAAATCGACAGGTTTACCCATCTCAAGCAACTTAAAAGCGTCTTTGTAATAAATAGTCCTATCCATTAGTTAAAAGTAATATCGAAAGTCTTGTCAAACAATTTAGGTGGCCTTATGGTATGAAGCATACCAGAGACGAATGAAGCTCTGCGATATGTGTAATCAAAAGAGGGCATAGAGTCATCATCATTGGCATATTTAATCTCAGAGTCTGAAAGCACAATTTCATCATCGGCGACGCCCATAGAATCAAGCAAAAAAATAGATTTAGACCGTGCAAGGTCCATACCGAGGCGAAGCATACTGTCAAGCAGCACACCGCTGTTTGCCTTAAAATACTCGGTATCATCGATATCGTACTGACGGAATCTGCCGTCTATATAAGCGTGCGAACGCTTTATCTCATATTCTGTCTCGATTGTTCCTGTAAGATACATAGTTTCCCAACAGCCGAAGTTGTTGAGAAACAACAGAGCTGGGTCGGCTTTCGCTTGAATAGAATCTATCTCAAAGGAGAATGATCGTTCTCCAGCTCGCACAACGTAGCCGATAAGTTCTCCCATGGAGTCATCAACGAACTTTGCAGGCGAGACATTGACACTATTTACAACATTGAGGACAACATCCTGCTCACTCATGAGCGACACCTCTTTCGTGTCAATGCCCGATTCGGTATAATAAGAAGCCAAAGCATATACACTGCAAGCACTCTGCGGATAGAATGAAAGAGTCTCATATCTGCCGAGCTGGGTGGTTTTCCTATTTATCAAAGTTGTGAGGAAGAACGAAGGCAAGAACTCCTCCGCGCATTCAGAGATACGCACAGCTGTCCTGAACACTCGATACGAAACAGAGTGATCACTCTTACCTGTTTCCTTGACCGTAAAAACGAAATCAGCGAAAACGCCATCGATGTGACTCTCGAGAATACGGCGCAAGTTATATAGCCTTATCTCGCCATTACCGTCGGGAACATATTCTGCCGAAAAGATGGTTATACCACCAAGCGCTATTAAAAAAATGACACTATTACTTGCTCCATCTATCCATAGTTCCTGCAGATGTGTAGAGAAAGCCAGGCCACTAGCACCATTATCTTGTATTTCGCGTATTACTGCCATTGAATTTATTTTGTTCGAAAGTACACAATGCTCTGAAACAGTAAAAAGACAAGCAACTGTTCCAGGTACGCAGAACACCCACTGCCGCCGTAAGGCGGCGCGATTTTTCAAAACGTGCACAAAAAAAAGCTGTTTCTTGCGCATATGGTCAGCAATATGCACAAAAAAAGGAGCAACGCTGTGCATTACTCCTTTTTTCTTGTAGTGACTGTTATTTAACGAGTTCGGCCTCTATCTCGGCAATTTTCTTGTTAATCTTGTCGCGGATGAAATCCACAAAGTTCAACAGCAGTTCTCGGTTGGAAATCTTGAAAATGCTCTCCTCGCGATACGAGGGTGCGCCCGAGTTCGCAAAGATAAGGCGGTAGTTTGTAACCTCGAAAGTATCATCCTCGTTGAGCACCTCTTCTGCGGTGTTAATCTTGTCGAGCGTGTCGATGAATGTCGAACGCTTGGCCGAAAGCTCCTTCTTTGCCTCAAGCACCTTGAGGCACTCGGCGAGTTCCTTTTGCTTGCGCTCCATTTCTTTCTGCAACTGCTCGGCCTGGCGCTCTGCCTCGCTTTTAGGCTTGGTCTCCTTGCCTTTTTTCTCGTTCTTGGGGGTTGCAGGGGGTGTGGGGGTGGTAGCCACTGCTGTTGCGTTGTTCACTACGTTTGCACTCTCGATGTTCTTTTTTGTTGTCTCCATAGTTATAAAATTTTAAGGAGTTAATACTATACACCTGTCGCGCGGTGTCCGCTTATTTTGTTGTTATTGTATGCACCTGGGTAATATCGAAGAGGTGGCACACCGGGAAATAATCCTCTTTTTCGGTTGCGTGTTCTCCTTTGGCTTTCGCCTCCGCAACTCGTTCCTTTTCGGCTTTAGTGGCCTTTGGTGTAGCCCAAATCATAAAGGACTGTTGCCCTTTCTTCACTGTGTAGCCGGCTTTCTTCCACTCTTCAAAAGTTCGGAGGTCGGTTGTGCCGTATGTTGTCGAGTAGTAGCCTTTCAGCAACTCGTTCACATTCTCGGCCTCGCCAGTGAGTTCGGCCACCGCTTTCAACTCGCGCGATAACGCGCTCAACTGCTGTCTGCGCTCGATAGCGCGCTGTTTCTTTTCTTCGCTAATTTGTTTCATAACCTTTCTAAATTCCTTTACACATAGTCTCCATATCTCAAACTCGCTTAGCATATCACATACTCGTTGCCTTTGTTCTGAAAAAAGCTGTCTCCGCTTGTGTAGAGCTCGAGCACCTCGCCCTCTGCGGTGGTAAAAATGATGCTCAACTCATAGAGGCTGTTGAATACCTTGTTAATCTTCGCGCCCTTGAAGAACTTGTTGATAACCTCGAAACCTTGCTTTTTTGTGAATGTCTTGTAACCTTTCATAATCGTTGTGTGTGTTGTGTTTTACCCTTGCTTTGCAATAATTTATCTGGCGGTTGAAGCCAGATCCGGTGTGAGCCTTTTAACTTTTTTGCTCCTCACACTGAGCTTTTTTTTAATTTTTCCGTCGTATATCGCCGACCGTTTGTTTCGCCTTTTGTGGCTGCTTAAAAGTGACCGACAGCGCAGTGGTGCAAGGTTTTATTCGAGAAATACTACCTGAGAGAAAAGAGGTGTGGAGATTTTTAGAGAAACCAGGGGCCTGACCTTGATTAGCGAGATGGCGAAAGTACCTTTGCAGCGAAAAAGGGAAACACAAAACGGTCGCTATACAAGGATTTAATGAAAAGGCGAAGTGTGAGAAAAAGAGCAAAAAACAGATAGCTGTGCTATCGCAATAGAAACAAGAACACCCGTGCAGTATTCGGTCTTGAGACTTGATGAAGAGACGGAGATAATACAAGCTGGGTACGGTACCGCGAAATTCTGTTCATATTGCATATCTGAAAGAAATATGTCCAAAATGAAAGGAATTTCGCCGCCCGCCCCACTTTATAGGCGGTTGAAAAAGAAAGAATTACCTATCGAAAAAACGGGGAAAATTCAGCAAATTTGGATTTTTTCCGCTCCTCGCGAGCGTAATTGAATGAGTATCGGGCAATTACGCGAGCGCCCCGCCGCATTTTATGCGGTTATCCGTAAGGGTACCCCCCAGCGCCCTACGCCAAGACCGCCGATTACCGATTATATTTTCGCGGAATATGCCGACCGAAATCGGCGGTAAGCGCGAACGCGCGCATAAAAAAAGCGGTGTGGCGATTACCTCACCACACCACCGATATAAAGGCGATTACCATTTAGGTAGGACACGAGCCTACATAACAAACATCAGTAAAAAGTTGCGGAAACCTCTCACAGCCTATAGCCAACGTATCAAAAGCGTCGCTACCATCTGTGCGGCTCTCAAGTTTATCTTCTTCAGTCTCGGCAAGTTTCTCTCCGCGCTTATCCTTACCGCCATTGTAAACACCCGCAGTCTGTATAGATATAATCAAGTCCTCATTATTCTCGCGATTGATAAGAATACGGCGATTAGCCTTACCTACAAACATACGGTTGATAAGCAACTGCTTCTCCATATGTCGCATAGGCTTGCCTATATAGACATCATTTACATCCCAACCTTGGGCTTTGAAAGCCTCAATGATAACCCAACGAAAGTCCTCATCATTCACTGCATAGTTACTGCCGAGAGCAGTGCTGTCATAGTAGAAAACAACCTCCTTATGCTCGTGGTCGCGGTAATACTCGCAGAAGTCGCCCACAAGTTCCACAAGTTTACGCTCATACTTAACAAAGAATGATTTGATGACACATAGGTTCTTGCCATCGGCAACCTGCCCAGCAACTAACCAGTTGATGTTAGCATTGAAGTCAAAGGCAATGCAGATAGGCTGCTTTGAAACTACATCGGCATCCATCAACGAATGAGCCTCTTTGATTTTGTCGAACTGATACTCAAGAGAGTCAAGATAACTGAAATTAGTGGCCGAGTAATAATTGGCCTCACTCAACGAATTATAGAAGCCGTCGCGCGATATACCCACACGCTTGCACATAACAGAGGTCTGGAAGGTAAGCGGTGGCAGGTCACGTTTCAACTGAGAGATAAAAGCATCGCCAAGAACTGCAAGATTATACAACGTAGGTGCCTCGCGATAATACACTGCGACAGAGCGCAGTTTACACAGGTCACGGTTTAGCTGTGTCAGATAAGCCTTCGTATATTCAGGAACAGGGCGACCTTCAGCCTGCAATTTCCTCACACGCTCCTTAACCTTCCATATCTCGTAAACGATGCCACGGATTAGTTCGATAGTCTCCTGGTCACACTTGTTCTGATAATCAAGGAACCAACTACCTTGTTTTGTTAAAGGCATATCACTTGTGATGAGCATACCGTGATGGTAGCTCTTATGGCCGAAATATTGTCGATTACCACGATTGGCAGGGAATGTCTCATCTTTCAACTGTTCGTAGTCAATAAACTTTGCCTCATCAATATCCAAAGCATCAAAGCTGTGCGAGTTCGACGTACCTTGCCTATCTTGTGAAACAATAAAACCGATAGAGCCATTATAAAAAGAGAGCACATTATCATAGTTCTCGGGTTTGAATATAGGCTCACCCCACCCCCAAGCTTTAGGAGGCTTACGACCAATGCACCAATGAATGTTACGTTTGAATCCCCATTTCTCCCAATGAACGAGCATAGAAGGCAGTGTATTCGTAAGTGCACGCTTGGCATTTGGTGATACAATGCCCGTAATAGATCCAGGCATACGCTGAAAGTTTCTCAAGTTCCATTCAGCATGTATCACACCTTTACCAATGGCACGACCAGCACAAAGAATAGTATCCTTTGCACCGATATACATAACTTCCTGCTGTATGTCGTTAAGGTATATTTTCTGTGCCATTTGTGTTTACTTTGAATATATCATCAGGATTGAAGTCCTCATCCTCAAGCTTAATTTCTTCGATATAGTCATACTCCTTGCTGTAGTGCTCGATTTTCTTCCTGATAACCTCTCGTATATTAGGGATAGGCTTAAATCCAGCGACAGAAGGGTCGTCGGTCGGCACGAAAGCCTGCACTACAATTTTGTCATAATCAAAATTGAGTTCATCCTCTTTATCGAGCTGGGTGTATTTAGCGTACTTATCTGCTGCTGCAGCCATAGCCTTTGCATCTTTATTGATACGGGCCACCTCATAAGCCTCGTTAATCATCTCAAGGAAACGATAACGATGATAGTCCTTAGAGGTCTTCTGAAATTCCCCAAGGAGTAGTTTCAATATGGAAAGGTCGGTATAAGCCTGGCTTTTACAGAGCTTATAATCCTGTTGAAGTTTAAGTACGATCTCTTTATCCTTGATACGAGGATGCTGCAGCCAGTAATTGTAGAGGTCGCGCAAGCGGAAGATATGCTCTTGCGTAGCGAGCGGTAGCCCGATACGTTGCATATCATTGGCATCTGCGAAAAGATGATCACGGGCCGTGTCTATAATTGCGGGGAGTGGCATATCATTCGTCTATTGTCATATCTTTAACATAGCTTGCCGTGAGTTGCACAGCAAGCGGAGAACCAACTTTCGCAAGCTCAAGTTCCTGCTTGCGAAGAGCCAACGCGGTAGTCGCTTTGCCTTTGTCATACGCCTTGCGTAAAGGTGAGAGTTTATTGCTGAGTTCCTCGCGCAAGATACTCTCATCGACATCAAGCAGAGCTGCTATATCGCTCACGGGAGTTAATGCCTCTGCAAGTTCCCGGACATTTTGTATAAGTTCATCAGAGAAGTCCATCGATTGGTAAAGATTTATCCTGCATTAAGGCAAAGCCCTGTGCAAGCTGGTTATACAGTTCAGGCGAAGATGAAATGATTCCACACTCAAAGCGATTTCCGCGCGTTTGGTTCTGCGAGGTAACAACCGCCACCTTGTAGCGATTATTACTGAGCAGAACGACCTTAGAGTGGTTTTCAGCAAGGTAAACAGACTCGAATATAGAAGTGATGAACTTATATAGATGAACTGTTTTCCTTGCCGCTTTAAGGTCGCAAAAAAGAGAGGCCGACGTGATTAAGCCCTCTTTCCGTAATCGCCAGATACGGCGCAGGAACTCTTCGGAGGTGGAGAAGGTTGAAATAACAATCTCCGAAGCCCCGATGTGTTCCAAGATGGAGGCAATCACATCGGCCAGCTGGACAGTGTTTGAGAAATAAGCCTGCACAGGCCTATTCTCAAACTGTTCCAACTTGAAAGCCATAAAGTCAAAGGTTTATGCCAAGTTCAGATAATTCGGCAATGGTGTCGTCGCTGATGGGCGCGCCAGCTTGCTGTATTATCCTCGCACGTTCAACAATTTTAGAACGAAGAGTGTCAGCTTTCGCTTCATAGCCCTCCTCGATGAGTTTCTTCAGTTTACCCTTACCCTCAGAGATGTACTTACGCGCGTTTCCAATCTGTGTGGCGAGTTCTGCAGGGTCCACAAAACTTGTTACACCAACTTCATTGTCAAGAACAGTAGGTGCATCTTTAGGATAATTGTTTTCCTTAAGATAGCCATCGTAAACTGCAAGTGCCTCACGGTAAGCCTTTTCCGCTTCATTAAGAAGTTTCAGTTTCTCGTAGCGGTCACAAGGTTGCAGTTTTTCCATAGCTTTCAGTTCCTCAAAGAGAGCCTTGATTTTTGCGTAACGCTCAAAGTTACCATCCCAAAGCTGCTGTATCTGCTCGGGGAGTTCATCGTGGTCGGCACGCTTACCTGCGTGTTCTGCCTCAGGTTTCTCAACCATTTTCTCGACAACAGGCATTATCTTCTTTTCCATAGCAACGACCTCATGCAGAGTCTTGCCATCATCGCGTATGCGAAGGTGTTTCTTCAGCTCGTACTCGAGTTTAGGCATCATCTTCACACCTCTACGTATGATATTCTGGTGCAGAATACGATTCCGGTTAAGTTGTAGGAGCATTGTTGCTCCCTCATCTATATTTCGCTCGCTCACAGGAGTGTCAAGCCAAGTTCTTATTTTCTCAGTAAATTTATGATCCATAGTTCCTAAAATTTAAGGTCGGCAGCAGCCCTAAAGCAAACTGCCGACCTCCGTACAGACAAAAGCAGTATTTATCCCTGTTCAACAAGTTCGCCAGTTGAAGCATCGATATCGCCAGCATCGGTTTTGATTATACCCTTATAGAAAGGAGCTGCACAAGTATCAGAAACCTCAATATTTAATGTTGTACCCGATGCATCGGTCTCTTTTGCGCCCGATTCCTGGGTAACCTTCACATTTGTTGTGAACTTATCGTTACCAACAACTCGGAACGAACCGTCACGTTCCTGGTAGATGAACAGTAGGTTCGATGCGTTGGCAAGACGTGCAAAGCCTGTAGCCTCCTCTCCCTTACCAGGGTGCTTGAATGTTGCCTTATTGATGAAACTCTTTGAAGGCTTATCGCCCTGTGAATCACAAATGACATTGGATGCAGAGTCATCAAGGTCAATAACCTTAAATGTTGCGTCAGCAACAAGAATGAAATCACCTTTATAACAAGCAAGTTCACCCATCTTGACATTTTCATCACTTAACTTCGGGAGTTCCGGGTATTTGGCTATATTATCCTGCTGGATAAAGTACGCCTTGCGGCGGATACCAGGGAGTACCGTGGTACCGTCGCAAAAACGAAGAGAATCGTATAGATTCGAAGTAGAACATTTCTCACTCATAGTCTCTTTCTTTAAGCGTTGAACAATTTACCGACAAGCAATTTCTCAGGTGAGATAGTCTCGAACTGCACACCGAAGAACATTGTTGCGATGAACTGGAGAACAAAAGCAGAATGCTTCTCTACTGCGACGTTCTCCTCTTCACCTTTCTGGTTTACACCAACAAGCATATTGCCAGGAGTACTCAAGTGGATGAAGCCCGAGCCCTTCTTGTTAGCCATAGGAACGAACTCGATGTTCTCAAAGCCCTCGACAATCTTTTTCTCGTATGCAGTGTTATAAGGCACAGCACCAGTTGTAGCCTTATAATCCTTCATATAGGCGCGGTGAATCAATGGGTCACAGTAAAGCTTCAGCTTTGTTTCCTCAAGCAATAATTCATTGCCCGCCTCGCAGAACTGTGTGATCAAATCAACCGCATTGGTCTCATCGATTTTCTCTGAAAACTCGAACAGGTTACCCTTGGCAACTGAGATGTTACCTTCAGTAATGTCAGAGGTTGTAATTGTGTCAAAGCCGTTGAACAGGTCAATAGTCTTGTCACCATCAGCCTTACGCACTGCACCCCACAACGCTTTGTAAAGGTTATGACCAAGGCGCCCTGCATAGTAAGACAACACCTTCTGAACAATCTCTGTATGCTTCAGGGCCTCTCCCTTTGTTATGGCAGAGCCATAAAGCGACTGAACTACGGAGTTAGGTTTGAACTCGCGGACAACCGAGCCAAAGAAGGTGTAAAGTGTTCGACCGTTAATTTTGGTCTCGCTCTGGTCGATACGAGTGTCAGAGTATGGTCCGAACTGCATATCACCTTCCAACTGGCCGACAGTCTCGGCATAACGGATTCCCGTTCTCAAACTCATGTGCTGAAGTGCTGGAGCCAAAGCGTGCACAGGCATCATCAACAACTCTTTGCGTAATTTCTTGGCACCCTTGGCCAAGTCATCGTGTGAAATATTAACCATAATTAAAAAAGGTCTTTTACGCTGTTAAACATCTCCTTTGAGCGAGAAACGACATCGAAGTCCTCAGTCTCATTGGTATTTACAATCTCGGAATCCTCAGCACCAGCACCATTCTTCAGGTCCTCGATCTGAGTTTTAAGTTCAGCAATGGTACTGTCGCGGTTGGCGATAGTATCATCCTTTTCTGCGACGGAGTTCTCCAGTGAGGCAATGTGGTTCTCGACCTTCTGCATTTCATCACTAGTGATGGCAACTGCGCCCTCAGCGGTTGTGTCAAAATCCTCTTTGCCGAGAACCTTGCCCACGGAATTGAATTTCTTTTTCATTTGTGTTGAAGTATTAGAGTTATCGCCATTGTCAGTAGTTTCGGCTGCTGCCTCATTCTTCTTGCCTGTAATGGCATTGATGAAGCGTGTAACCCAAGAAGGTGTATCATCCTCAAAATTAACGTTCTCGATAGGAAGCCCCATACTGAGGAAACGGTCACGGTCAGCCATAGAAAGATTCAATTTCTTGTCATCGTTAGATATCTCATCGATAAGACCGAGTTCAAGAGCTTCGGATGCGGTCATCCATTTACCCTGCTTGAGAACATTGAGAATTTCAGAGATAGGCTTACCACAACGGTCAGCATAGAGTTGTGCGAGTACGACATCAATTTTGTCGTTCTCTCTCTTGTTGGCCGTAAGGTCGTCGATGAGTTTCTGAATCTGGTCTGCATTGTAATTGCCCCAGGCATCAATGAAGTTAGAACACTTGTGAACGAGGAAGAAAGAATATTTTCCCATCACGATTTTCTTTGCACCCATAGCTGCCACAGTAGCAGCTGATGCAGTAAAGCCAGAGATGTACGCAGTAACATCGCCGTGATCCTTGAACTGTTGCATTATGTCAAGGCCGTCATCGAGCAAACCTCCAGGAGAGGAGATAAGCACATCAACAGGCTGGTTCTTGTAACGGGACAAGACCTCACGCACATAAGTTTTGGAGCAGTTCCAGCAACCGATTGTAGTGTTAAGAATAAGATGGTAGTTCATTTGCAATATAGTTTATGCAAATGAACGAAGTCAGGGAGATTAGTAAAAAGACCTATAATATAGCCATATAGCCCTTTATTAGTCTAAAATAGGCAATAAACCGAGAGTATTGGAGTACTCGACCGTCAGTGTAGTACCAGACTTCTCCGTAACGACAGAAGGGAAATTATCCGACGTAGTCGTAATAGGATATGGGGCACGTTCAGTACCCAAGAGATACTTTTCTCCCATCACTGTTGTCAATCTATAGCACAGATGCTTATTTGTCAGCAGGAACTGCTCCTTAAGAAAAGCAGTCATCTTGATATTATATATCGTATTTTTCTTGACAATCTTACTTGTAGAGGTTGCAGATGAGAGGCCGACGGTATCCATCAGCTGAAAATTACGCCACATATTCAGGAACACTCCTTTTCCTGGTACAACGGTTATGTCCTTGAGGAAACGAGACTCGATAAATTCCACTTTGTATATGTTCTTCAGTATAGTTGCCATAGTAGTTAATAGTTGTTAAATATAGTTATCAGTTCTAAAACCCGAAAAATCACTCATCTTGTCGGTTTTTTTTTCGTGTAAAATTTCGCAAATCGATTCCTTTTTCAGTATAAGCTTTCCTGATACGGAAATATTTCTGCCTGACTGTCTCGACAGAGTCAAGTGATATGCCGTGCATTTCGCACCAGGCAGCGATATGCGAATTCACCCCCTTGCCATCATCAACCATAGCAAGTTGGGCAAGTTCGTTCCACATATTCAGTCTGAACAGATCTTCGATTGACTCCGTTACAGCTTTCTTTGCACTATTGGAAAGATAGTTGTAATACTCTGCTGGTTTGGCTTTGGAATCAGGAATGCAGATGGCTGTCAATTCGCCGTTCGGATTGATTTCTACAGGAACATCTTTCGGCCTACGCTGGAGAAAAGTACGGACAACAGCATTCACATTGGAATGCTCGGGAAACGAGACAGGTTCGCCCAAAGAGTGAACCAGCCACTCTTTTAAGTAGGGTTTCAGTTTGATGTAAATACAGAATTTGCTCATAACTATACACTTATTCCGCAAAATTAAGCAGAAAATGAGCAAAACCTGCTAAATAAAGCAGATTTTCCACAGACATATTTAGGTTTCTACATTTACTACATTTACTACATTTCTATAATCTGTTGATTTACAGCATTATAAGCAAAGGTGTCAAATTCTACAAAGTAGAAAAAACAGCTATTTTGTAGAAAAAAAGGTAATGTAGTGAAATTTGTAGAACAATGTAGTAAGTATGTAGCGCTGTTTCTACAATGTAACTTCTTTATTATTAACATTGTAGAATATGTAGAATGTGTAGAAACAATTTTTGTCCGAAAAAAATCACTTTTGTTCAAATCACACTCAAAACAGAAATAAAACAAAAGGGCGCTGTCTCCAGCACCCTCTGAACGCAAATAAAAACGCATTCCTATTCCTCTAATTCATAGAAATATCCAGTAACGAGTTTCTCGGTACCTTTTGCACCAACCTGATACTCCAGTTTCTCGCAAAGGAACTTTTTGTTATGTATGATGAAAGTAGAGTTCACTTTCAGTTGCTTCTCTGAAATGAATTTTATACAGTACTTGACCTGTGTACCTATGCTCTTCAGATGTTTGTAAACCTCGGAGTAGAACGTACGGAATTTGTACTTATGCCCGATGATAGTCCTGTATTCGGTATCGATATTCAATGCTAGGCTCTCATACGCAAATTTCTGTATGGTACCACCACTTGTATAAGTGTTTGCCTGCCACTGGTCTTTGATGTATCCAGCTGGGTAAAATAGGTAATTCTCAACTTGAGTTAATAAAGAACTTGGATAACCGTCGTTGTAATCAGTTTCGGCACGCTTGGCCATACCGCCGTCATACAGGCATATGGACATTATATCCTCCTTGGTGTCCACCTTCTCAGTCTCTCCTGATATCAATCCCGCTATATATATGTTGGTCTCATTGTCAATACCAGCAGGGTCTGTATTGTCAGCCTTAACAAGATGGAAACAACTCTTCGTTGCCGATATGCTGCCATCTGCATTATAGAACTCTACATTACCGTCATTGATTGACTTCGCCGGGCATATCTTCAACTCGATATCGATATCCTCTTTCTCTTCCACATTGATAAGATTTGCGAACTCATCGATAGCAATAGTTCTTCCATGGTTGGTATATGTACGGCCTTGTGCATCAACGTGGTCATAAAGCTCAATAATGTATGAGTGGCCACACACTTTGAATATTGTGCCTTTGTGCTTCAATAGCCCAGTACTTGTCTGCCCATTGCCTCTGTCTTGAGAAAGCTTTGTAACAAGATTCTGCAGCCCATTGGCAAGGTCAGCCTCATTATTGTAGGTTGTATCTATCTTGGCCGCCTCGCGGATATCATCATCAATGCGGTCATATACGTCAGTAACCTCTGCATAACCGATATTGGCATTTGCGATATCGGTTGTTTCATCAGGTTCTATGCTTACAGAATATTCCTCCAGGATATTGTCGATATACTCAATATTTTCCTTGTAATAGTCCGCTCTGGACCTTATCATAGTCCTTTTGCTACTCTCATCTATAAAGAACACGACAGCAAAAAGATTCTCTATTTCCTCGATAAACTGCGCGACTGTCCAGTGAGGCAGAGCGCGTGCAATGGCAGAACGGTTATTCGCCGTTACAATAACCAGGTGCATAAAGAACTCATTGTCACGTAGGCAATTCTCCTCAACAGGATAACCAAGGTTATCAAAGATACGCTCTATCATCTGCACCAAGTATGGTTGTGCCGAGAGATAGACTGTATCGATGTTGTTAATTGCGGGACATCGTTTGGAATTACCGTTGTTGTCCGTGTAGGTCTTAATTCCAAAATTGTTACAGGTTACATCGAAGTTCTCATTGACACAGGGCAAGGCCACCCAATCGATGGGAGCCTCCTTGGTGTTCTCATTCCATAGTTTTTTGCACAGATTCTTGTATGCAGCATCTATACCAGCAGAAGATACGTCACTGTTGAATTGCGAACGAATCTTCTCGGCCATGGTGAACATAGTAAGGTCTGAAGATGATATCCCAGCCACATCATACCAGGTGCCCAATGGAAGTTCATCGATAAAACGATTCTCATTCTTGTTGTAGAAATTGAGTTCAGAGTTTCCACCCATAAGCTGCACCTTGATGGTAGTGTCTGTAATGTTGGTAATGGTTGCAGTACCGTTCAGGATATCTACATTATCTACATTCAGTTTGGCAGAGAATGTGGTCTTCACAGCCTTTCGCTGGTCTTTGCGGTACAGGTGTCCGAAGATAGCTATATTCTCGGGGCAGAGTGCTGGGAGAGTTATGTCATAGGTGTATGAACCAGACTTTGTAAAGTAAGTGTTTTCGCGCACGAATTTTACAGCCTGTTTTTCATCAATAACGGCCTGTTTGCCGTTCAGGTATAGTGTTGTCATCTTTTAGGGTTGTTTTTGAGTCTGTTATAATCTGAATACTTCTTGTCGAAGCCACGTTCGCCATCCATCACCATAAAAGCCTCAATTCCCTCATCAAGACGTTCGCTGAGCCTCTGAATAACCTTGCTGTTACCATTTATGCTTCCAGCAACCGCAAGCAGCTCTCCGCTGTTCTGAACGCTTTCGTTTGCCGTAGTGGTTGTAGCCTTGACAACTGCACCAGTTCCAAGGGCGTGCGACACATCATTGGCCGTAATACTGCCTACTGTGTTGTTGCGCTGGGCATAATCGACAAGAGAGAAGAATGGGGACAGATAAGGATTTCTTGTCGCCTCTGCATTGGCAACAAACTCATTGGCGTGGACAATGCCCACCTCCTCGTGATCGTTAGCCGACTTGCGTGTAAAACCACCTCCATAGAAACCAGCCTGCTGCGCCTGGTGCTGTTTTCGTATGGTTGCGATTTGAACAGCACCTGCAGCAAGTGCCATAGCAGCAGCTATCGGTCCGAGAATCCAATGTTCCTTGGAGGCTGAAGCATACGCATTGATAGCAGCGACAGCAGTCTGAGCGATAGCACCTGCAATCTCAATTTTCTGCGCCTGCTTGTTATACTTCGTTTTTACTTTGGCTATCTCCTTCTCTTTCTTCTCCTCGAGTTGCTTTGAGCGGGTAGAGTTCTTCCCAGCTGCAGCAATCATCTTGTCGTATTTCTTCTCAATCTCCGAGACCTCTAAGTCACAACAAGCTTGCGAATATGCGGAGTACTGCTCAAGTGCAGCACCAGCTATAGCCCAGGTTGATTGGGCCACTGCACCAATCTTCTCCATACTTGAGATTGTCTTGTCGGTAGTACCCGAGACAATGGCATCAATCGATGAATACATATTGGTGAGCATATCACCATAGCCACCATCGGAGAACTTACCACCCTCGGTATATTTCTCCTGAATGGCTTTGCGCAGTTGCTGGTACTCCTCTTCTTTTACAAGTCCTGACTTGTGCATCTCATCGAGCGTGAGAAGTTCTGCTTTCATCTGCGTCTCGGCAGATGTCTTGGAATACTCTTTGCGCCATTGCTGGAGTCTCTCGGCATATTCCTTTTGCTTTCGTAGTGCTTCATCCGCTTCAGCCCGTGCTATCTGTTGCTCAATTTGGTGTGCCTCTTTCGACATTGCCTGTTCGCGGTAGAGCTGGGCTTTCCTGCGTAGGTAGTCAATGTTTATCTCAAAGAGGCGTTGGTCGCGGGCTTTCTCGTTGCCAAAAAGAATGTTATTCACATCGTAACAATCCTCAAGCACCTGTTGCTGTTCCTTTTGTTGCTGTCGCTCCAAATCTTCGATAGACAAATTCAACAACTCACGGTTGTGTTTCTCAAGCAGTTGCCTCTTCTTGTCAAGCAGCTGGAGATAACCATCCTCATCGGTCATATTCCGCTGTTCATAAGCAGCCTTGCAGTCCTCGATATATTGCAGTTCCGCCTTTTGGAGACGTGCAACGTGTTCCTGATATGTTATCTCTCCACGCGAGTATGCAGCATCCTCAATGGTACGCTGGAGTACCCATTTCTCTTTTGCTGCTCTCTCGGCCAGTTTAATCTCCTCCTTAAGTTTTTCTTCTGTCTTGGGAATACCGCCCCCTCCAGAGCCACCCCCGCCTTTCTTGTTACCTTTGACTTCATCAACGTATGAATTGCTCAAGTCGTTTCCATAAGTATCGAATATCATCGCCTCCTTTTCTGCGATGGCATCAAGTTCTTTACTTAAATCCGCAAGGGTGCTTTTCTTTGAAGCCAATAATGGAGCGGTAGAAGCCCCGGTATATCCCGCCATAGTCATACCAGCAGTACCGTAGGCATACATATTCGTTGAGGGCCCTGCAGACTCTATATTTCTTTGGCGTTCTTCAAGTCTCTCAATCTCTGCTTCAAGCTCGGCCTTTTCGATATTCAAACGCGCTTTCTCGCCACCGAGTTCGGCAAGCATATCCTTGGCTCCTTCGAGCTCATATTTCTTCTTCAGAGCTTCATTGTATTTTGTCAAGGCTTCTGCATTGGCTGTATACTGGCCTGTCGTCTCATCCAGTTTAGCATTATATCCCGGAATAATCTGATTTAGTGCCTCGATAGCCTTTTTTCTGTCCTCCAACGTAGCGTTTTCATTCTCAGCCGTTTTTATGAGTGCTTTCAGCCTTGCCTCCTCCTCGCCAACTTTCCTGTTGGCTTCCTCCCTTATCTTTCCGAGTGCTTTTTCTCCCTCGGACAATTTTTCCAAACGTCTGTTGTAGTCTATCAAAAGACCAACAACAGCAGTGATGGCCACAATGGCGATACCCCAAGGGTTGTTCATCATTGCGGTTTTCAGTTTCTTGAGCAGTGCTAAAGATTTCTCCTGTAGGAACAGTTTCGCTTTCTCCAAGGTAATTTCTCTTTCAGTGATGAAGTTCTTTGCCTTTAGATAGCCGGTATAGAGCAGAACAGCAGAGCCTGTCGTGATGATTGTCGTCTTATACTGGCTGAATATATCGAACAGGGCATTGAGCATTTTTATCATCATCGTTCCTGTCGATGTGAACGCGCCCATGACGGGCAGCAGCTTCTCTCCGAGAGCGACCTTTACCTCCTCGAGTTTCTTGCGCTTCTTCTCCAGTTTTGCCTCCTCGGTCTCATTCTGCACGGAGAACTCCTTAACAACCGATGTAGCCTCTTTGTACGCCTCTGTCGCAACCTCCTGTTGCTGTCGTACCATATCGACATTGCCAGCCAATGATGCGAGAACGGCCGAAGCTCTCGCTCCATCGGTGCCCATCTCCTTGAACACAGGTGCAAGCACGTCCATATTTCCAAAGGCATTAAGACGCTCAAGCAATGTAAGCAACGCACCATTGGTGTCGGTCTTCACCATATCGGTGAACTCCTTCACATCCATACCCACCGCCTTTGCAATCTTCGCAGGATCCTGGAACATCTTTGTGATGAGCTGCGATACTGCAGTCGCTGACATCTCGACAGCCTGGCCTTGGCTGTCAAGAACTGCGGCAAAGCCCATTATCTGCGGTATGGTCATATCAGCCTGCGCGCCGACACCGGCAAGGCGCTTGGTAAAGTTGGCCAAATAAGGTGCTGCAGCTGTGCAGTTTTGCGAGAGCTCATTGATTACTGAACCGACTGCAAGCATAGACCTCTCAGTTCCGAGAGCCTTCTCGTCACCGAAAATGCTCGTCAGCTTTGATATCTCAAGCGTTGCACCTTCGCCAAGGTCATCGAGGGCAACATTGATGATATCAGCGGCTTTTACGAAGCCCAGAACATCCTCCTTTGATGTCTTGCCAAGTCGGCCAGCTTCCTCGGCCAATTTATTGAGTTCAACGATAGATGTGCGTGTGTCAATCTTCTTGAACTCCTCGTTTAGTTCCTCAACACTCTGCCGTGTCATACCTGTGAACTTTTGCACATTGGCCATCTCCGCGTCGAGCTTAATGTAACTATCCACATTGTCACGCATAAACTCGGCCACAGAGTCTTTAACCTCAAGGACAGAGGCTGCAATCATCGAGATGTCTCCGCCAATGTCAAGCATATCCTTCATAGAGAGTCCTGAGTCCGTCACAACCTTCTGTTCATCGGCTATCTTCTTGAGTTCAGCCTTTACCTGTTTTAGCTTCTCGTTGTACTCTTCCCACTGCTTTGTACCTCGAGGAATTTCATTCAGCATTGATATGATGAGAGTTTTCGTTTTCTTCAAGTCCCTTTCACTCTGCTGGGAAAGGTGTTTCATTGCAGATTCAATTTGACCGACCTTTGTCAAGGCATTGTTCATCTCCTTGATAGCAGGTCGTAACTGTTTCTGCAGTTCCTGAACTTGTTTGAAATCTCCAGCATTACTTGCCTCAATGAGTTTTTTCTTGAGTTCCTCGACTTTCGATTTTACGGTTTCAAATTCCTTTTTCGCTTCCTCACCATTGACCTTGAGGTATAAACTTGCGGTATCTCTAATTTCTGACATATAAGGTAAAATTTTACCCTACAAATAAAAAGCAAGAATATTGAACGAAAAAAGACCGAAACATCACTGTTTCGGTCTCTTGGTTATTGATTTTTCTTTTTGTACTCCTCAACATTCTTTTCCCATTTCCTGATGAATTTCGGCTCCCATTTGAAGAAAACCGAGATAATGGCTATTGGGAACATAAGAGGCAACAACAGAAGGTACAACAGTCCCATAAGCACTGTTTTCCATTTATAGATAATAAAGACAATCAACACACCTATAAGCCAATAGATGCCGTGTCCTGGAGCAAAAAAAGCAAGCTGTATCATATTGTCTGTTTTTATATCCTCAAAGATAAGGGAAGTTATTCAAATATCACCTTTATTTGCAAAATAAATCCGTGGTTTATGCAATCAACTGATTGACAGTGTAGTTTATTCTTCCTCGGCTGATGGCTTGTCTATGGCTATAAACTGCATATTCCAATACCATTCATAGTCGAAATAAACAGTCTTGTATCCAAGGTTTACCATAATCTCTGCGATATCGTTTATCTCAAGTTCTACCAATTCTCTAATGATTACTTTAATAGTGTGAGATGTAAACTCTACCACTCCATCAAACTCCTCCATCGGGCGGTACTGCTCAAGAAAATCGAACAACGGAGAATAAATGGCATTGTAATTTGAACGTAATGTGGTAATCTGCTCTAAATATTTATCGTTACTCATAATTGTACCTCCTTTCCGTTCAACATAAAATATCGTATCGGCATATTAAGACCGTTTCTGTAAACCCCTGTTATAGTTGCAATGTAGAAGCGGACAACCTGCTGGTCGCTGTTTCCATTCACAACCACGTGTATGCAGCTCATACGGTTTGTTGTCACGGAAAACGGTTTGGTCTTTGGGTAGAGTCCATTTGCGTGCCTAACTACGCTCTTGATGGTTTCTACAAGGTCATCAAAGTCCTTGTCGCTTGTCAATAGGCAACCTTTGTAATCCTTGCAGAACTTGCATATATCCTTTGCCTTGTTGTTGATGGGTGTAAGCGTTTCCACCTCGTGTATTAAGTAAATCATTTGCCCACCTCCTTTCCTGCTGCAAGAGCTTCGAGAGCCTCCTTAATTGAATAGTCGCCATAATCATTGTTTGTAAACAACATATAGCTAAGAATGACAACTGCGATGCCGAAGAGAACACACCATCCGTTGAGGAGAAACAGACCGAACACGAACATCAATGCTCCGCACAATGCGAGGCTGGAACAGAGGAACAGACCGAAGCCGTGTTCAACGATAAAATGTAACAGATTACTGCGGCGGAGCCTTGCCACCGCCTTAAGAACTTGCACCTTGCCGCCGATGGTGGCCGATGGCGCCGGGATTGAAATTGTTTTCATACGAAACTATGATTTTGTTGTAGCAAATGGCGAAATAAAAAACGGCCGCCATACCCGTTGCTACAACAAAATCATAGTTCACCCCGAAGGATAAAAGAAAATGTTCGGATACAGCGACCGCTATGTGGTACGCATAGTTTCGTATATGGTGCCGGCAAAAAGCCGAGGCATCGGGGCACAAAAAATGCCCGTTTCGTGACGAGCAATTAACCGATGCCCTACGGAGTGAACTAATCACTATGAAAATTGTTGTAGCACTGCAAATGTAGTGCTTAAATTTGAATAAACAAATAGTTTAGGAATATTTTTTTATAAACTTATCCATTTGCATTTTAGAATGGTTGGTTACCCATTCTTTTTTCTTCATTTTTATGCAGAATGGTTTTATATTTTCTACTTGACCTAATTTCTCATAGCAAATACATACAAAGCGTAATGCTTGCTGATAGCCTGACCCCAATTCAATACTTTCCAAAAATAGAGGCAACGCTTCTGAGTAATTACCAGAATCAAAAAGGCCTTTCGCCTCATAGTGCATTGCTTGTACTTTTTCAAAATGCAGACGTTCCTCTTCTCTTTTTTTATCGCATTCTGTAAAATAAACTATTTCCTTAATATCATTAAGTTCTAAAATTGAAGGATATTTGCTCGCCATTATTTCTATCTGCTTGAGAACTTCATCATGTTTTTGACACCATCTTAGAGCAAGCAGATATTTATATTCTACAAGAAGTTCATTAGGGTATTTAACCAATAGTTGTGAAAGAGGATCCAATTGTTTCTCAGGGAAAATATCAAGTTCTTTTAATTCAGGAATGCGTTCCTCTATTTCTTCTCGCACTCTAAAATCGTTGAGAACACGATTA
>JAFYQH010000010.1 GCA_017547205.1 Bacteroidaceae bacterium
GTACGACCGAGGAGCGATGCAAAATTCAGAATAAGAAAAATTGGGAAATACTACATAACATGGGACCAGAACGAAGAGGAATAGACAACTGTGATTATACATTATTGTCATTTCGGGCAAGAGCGAAGCAACGAAAAATCCCAAGAGCAAAGATTAAAGAGATGCATCGACCGCGCCCGGCATGACAACAAGTGCGAAATTACACCCCTCTTGCCGGCATCACCAATGTCTTTACACCCTTTATTTTCTCCCCGGCAACCCTCTTCACTACCTCGCGCATACGGTTCATCTTTACCGCCACATAGGAATAATCGGGAAATACAAGTATTGTACCGACCTCATCGGCACGCAAACCACCCTTCTTCATAAAGAAACCTGCAAGGTCGCCACGGCTGAGTTTGTCGCGCTTGCCCTTGCCCACGTAAAGAATGGCCCACTCGGGCGACGGAGGCAGTATATCGCGCTTGGGAAAACTGTACTCTACCAATCCGTCAGGAGCAAATTCAGGCAGTTCCTTGTTCTCAAAAGACAACATATACACAGCACCGTCGGCATCCCACCGGGCTGTACGGCCATTGCGGTGAGTGAAGATTTCGGCCGAGAGGGCACGCTGGTAATGTACAACATGCCTTACATCCTTTATGTCAAGTCCGCGAGAGGCGAGGTCGGTGCTGACAAGGATATTGGAAGCCCCGCACTTGAAACGGAACAGTGCAAGTTCGCGCTGTTTCTGCTCCAGCGCACCATGATACGCCACGCAGTTCAGCGACTTTCCGGCAAGATATGCGCGAACCTCGTCGACACTCTCGCGAAAATTGCAGAAAACGATAGCCGGCTCACCGCCAAACGAACATAAAAGAGAAAAGAGTTTATCTAGCCGTTTGTCGGGCGTTGTAGTTATGGTATAAAACGATGTACGCACGACTGGTTGGCCGCCACCGTCACGGAAATCGAGTTTTTCAACACCGGCAGCGCCCGAAAAGAGCGGTATCTCGGCCGAGTCGGTAGCAGAAAGCAGAAAACGGGACTGCACGGCAGGCAATTTCCCGACCAAACGTGACATTTCGTCCTGAAACCCCATTTCGAGACACTTGTCGAACTCGTCCATCACCAGCAGTGAACAGTTGTCCACTGCAAAAGAACCACGGTCCAGATGGTCGAGCAGACGACCGGGAGTTCCTACAATGACAGAAGTTGAGGCACCGCCGAGCGATGCTACCTCCTGGTCAAAGGGACGCCCGCCATAGAGAGCTGTCATCTGGTAGGGGGTAGACATGGCGCGCCACACTTCGAACACCTGGCGGGCCAGCTCGCGCGACGGCAACACAATGAGTGCCTGTACCGCATTGCATGAGGGATTGAGCCTTTCGAGCAACGGCAACAGGAATGCAAGCGTCTTTCCTGTTCCTGTTGGCGAAAGGAGTACCATATCCGAGTTTACGCGGCAGTGGCTCACTGCCGCATTCTGCATTTCATTCAATGCTTTGATATTCAGTTTTCGCAGGGCATTATGCTGCAAAGTTGTCAATGTGTTCATTGGAATTCCATAAAATGACGTTTGTTCTTGCGTATCCCCTCAAGCAAATTCTTCGCTGCTTTGAGTATAGTCGGGTTATCGGCTGCCACATTCCTTGTCTCGTCGAACTCGCCGCCGACCTTTTGGAACAGCTGCGGCTCGGTAGAATAGCCTGTCTCTATCTTGGGCCCCCATGGCACCATGGCTGGGCCGCCCTTTGGTTCAATGTATTTCCAATTGAAATATATGAGCGAGAGAGTATGGTTGGCGGCCATTTCTACCGCAAACGGGCGGCTGCAACCCTCCTCGCCAAGCCATGCCTTCACCTGTTCGCCATCACCATCGGAAGAAAAAGAACGCACTCCCGGTTCACCCTGCTTGCCCACGATTCTTGCCATTACATCGAGGAAGTCAATCTGTGACAGCAGCCCGTCCCTTACAGCAGCCTCCTTTATCTTTGCGGGCCAATGTACAATGAACGGTACACGCGTTCCACCCTCGAACGTGCTGTACTTTCCGCCACGCAGACCACCCGTGGGAGAATGTTCGCCTACCAGCTCCTCGGCATTGTCGGCATAGCCGTCATCGAGAACCGGGCCGTTGTCGCTTGTGAGTATTATAAGGGTATTATCGAGCAATCCCTGCTCGTCGAGTGCACGGACAATCTCCCCCACCGACCAGTCGAACTGCGCAATTGCGTCACCGCGCAGGCCCATAGTGCTTGCGCCACGAAAACGCTGATGCGGGAAACGCGGTACATGTACATCGTTGGTAGCAAAATATATAAAGAATGGTTGTTCAACATTCGCTTTAATGAAATCAACGGCATGCGAGGTTATGCTGTCGGCAATATTCTCGTCCTTCCAGAGAGCCGCTCCACCACCCTTCATATAACCGATACGGCCAATACCGTTCACTATCGACATGTCGTGCCCGTGTGAATGTTTGAGATTGTACAACAGCTCGGGATTGCTTCGTCCGGTGGGTTCGCCCTCGAAATTCTGTCTGTAACTGACATATATCGGAGCGGACGGGTCATAATTGGCCACACTACCGTTCTCTATAAACACGCATGGAACCCTGTCGGCCGTGGCTGCCATAATGTAGGAATAGTCGAAGCCTATGTCTGCCAAAGCGGGCGAAATGGGAACATTCCAATCCTGCTTCCCACTCTCGGCACCAAGACCAAGATGCCACTTTCCGAAGGCTGCCGTAGTGTAGCCGGCCTCCTTGAACACGTCGGCAACGGTATACTGATCGGGGGTAACTATCATTGCCGCATCGCCGGCGGCAACATCGGTCCCGGGCTTGCGCCAAGGATACTCCCCGGTAAGCAGCGAATAGCGCGAAGGGGTACTCGTTGAAGCAACTGCATGAGCATTCGTAAAGCACAAACCATTCAATGCTAATTTATTTATATTTGGAGTTTTAACACCTTGCGCACCATAACACTCAAGGTCACCGAACCCCAAATCGTCGGCATAAATCATTACGACATTCGGGAGCTGCGAAGAAACATACGCTCCTGCACCTTCAGAATAATTTTCGGCCCATAAAACACACGGGGAAACTGCTGCAAGCGAAAGCATGGCAATTTCAAGTCTTTCCATTGTTTTCTCTTTAATTTATTTGGCGAAGATAACAATTCTGCCATGATTAACGAAGCTGCTTTGTTCATTTTTTTCAAATCTGCCAATTTGACATCGGCTGTCATATCAAAAGAGCACTGCAAATGTCATTTTGTGCCAAAAACTGCAATGGCACGATATTTGTTATAAACAAAACAGAAACAATTTTGAATTATGAGCGAGAAAGAGAAGGAAATTCTGGAAGATGCAGTAAAAGAGACTGCAAACGAAGCAATAGAGGAGAACAATGCCGGAAACAACGAAGAACCGGAACTCTCTCCGGAAGAGAAACTGCAGAAGAAACTCGACGAAGCGAATGAAAAGATAGCGTCGCTCGAGGACAAATACCTGCGCCAGGTGGCAGAATTCGACAACTACCGCAAGCGCACCATGAAAGAAAAGGCCGAACTGATAAAGAACGGAGGAGAACGTGCAATAGAATCCATTCTCCCTGTACTTGACGACTTTGAGCGCGCACTGAGCAACATGGCCAAGGATGAGAACTCGGCCGAGATAATGACAGGAGTCGAACTCATATACAACAAGTTCGTGGGCATACTGAAGCAGAACGGGCTGAACAAGATTGAGACAGACGGTGCCGATTTCAACACCGACTTCCACGAGGCAATAGCAATGGTACCGACACCGGACGAGAAATTAAAGGGCAAGGTACTCGATTGTATTCAAGCAGGTTACACCCTTAACGATAAAGTAATACGCCATGCAAAGGTTGCAGTAGGCGAATAATTGGAAATTATGGCAAAACGGGATTACTATGAAGTGCTGGGCGTCGACAAGAGCGCGTCGGCCAATGACATAAAGAAGGCGTACCGCAAGTTGGCGATACAGTACCACCCCGACAAGAACCCGGGAGACAAGGAAGCCGAAGAAAAATTCAAGGAAGCAGCCGAAGCGTACAGCGTACTGAGCGACCCTGACAAGAAGGCGCGCTACGACCAGTTCGGACACGAAGGCTTGGGCGGAGCGGCCGGGGGCGGATTCAGTGGTGCCGGCATGGACATGAACGACATTTTCTCGATGTTCGGCGACATTTTCGGCGGACGCGGAGGGTTCGGCGGATTCGGCGGGTTCGGTGGCAGCAGCGCAGGACCACAGAAGTTCCGCGGCAGTGACCAGCGCGTAAAGGTAAAACTCACACTGCAGGAGATTGCAAGCGGCGTAACAAAGAAGTTCAAGCTTAAGAAATATGTAAAATGTACGCACTGCGGCGGCACAGGTGCCGAGGGCAACGCCACCGAGACATGCCCCGACTGTAACGGAACAGGCCGCGTGGTACGCACGCAGCAGAGTTTCTTCGGAATGATGCGCTCCGAGGTTGCCTGCCCGCGCTGTAACGGAGAAGGCAAGATTATAAAGAACAAGTGCCCTCACTGTAACGGCGACGGCATTGTTATGGGCGAAGAGGTTGTAGAGGTACAGATACCGGCAGGTGTTGTAGAAGGAATGCAGCTGTCAATGCGCGGAAAAGGCAATGCCGGAAAGCGCAACGGAATAAACGGCGACCTGCTCATTCTTGTAGAGGAGGAGCAGCACCCTACCCTCATACGCGACGAAAACGACCTCATATTCAACCTGTTGCTCGACATCCCCACAGCCGCACTGGGCGGCTTTGCCGAGATTCCGACCATTGAAGGAAAAGCGAAAGTCACCATCGACCCCGGAACACAGCCCGGCAAGGTACTGAGGCTCAGAGGAAAAGGTCTACCGTCGCTCAACGGCTACGGCAAGGGCGATATCGTGGTAAACGTGAGCGTATACATACCCGAGACACTGTCGAAGGATGAAAAGAAGGCTATAGAAAAATTCAGGGAGTCCGACAACTTCCGCCCTGGCGAAAGTATAAAGGAGAAGATTTTCCGCCGCTTCAGGAATTTCTTTGATTGAATGATAAAAAGAATAGGGATATGACATACGACGAGACTGTCACATATCTTTTCAACTGCGCACCGCCCTTCCAGCAAGTAGGCGGTGCCGCTTACAAAGAGGGGTTGTCAACCACCATCGCACTGGACGGTCACCTTGGCAACCCGCATAAAAAATTCATTACAATACACATTGCAGGAACCAACGGCAAGGGGTCGACATCGCACACCATTGCAGCAATACTGCAGGAGAGCGGCTACAAGGTAGGCTTGTACACATCGCCACACCTCATAGACTTCCGCGAAAGGATAAGGGTGAACGGTGCCCCTGCCGGAAAGGAATATGTAGTGGATTTCGTAGAGAAACACAGGGAGTTCTTCGAGCCCATGCAGCCGTCGTTCTTTGAGCTGACCACCGCAATGGCATTCAATTACTTTGCCATGCAGAATGTGGATGTGGCCGTTATTGAGGTGGGGCTTGGAGGCAGGCTCGACTGCACCAACATAATAACCCCGGCATTATCGGTAATTACCAACATCAGCCCCGACCACACGCAATTCCTAGGAAACACCCTTGAGGAAATTGCCGGGGAAAAGGCTGGGATAATAAAGGCGGGAATACCTGTCGTGATAGGAGAAACCACCCCTGCAACAAAGGCTGTATTCATGGCAAAAGCCCATGAATGCAACGCACCGATTACATTTGCCGAGGAGGAGAGCTTCATCATCAGTGCAACACCCGAAGAAAGCGGGTACAGATACGAGACCGCGGCATACGGCACACTGCATGGGGAACTTGGCGGCTACTGCCAGGAAAAGAATGCAAGAACAATACTTGCATCGATTGAAAAACTCAAGGAGGCCGGCTTTGCCATAACTGCCGACGCAGTGAGAAAAGGTTTTACAAACGTATGCTCTCTTACAGGCCTTATGGGACGCTGGCAACGTATACAGGAATCGCCCAGGGTCGTATGCGATGCAGGACATAACGTCGGCGGAATTTCATATATAGCGGAACAGCTTGCGGCCGTAAAATGCCGCAGACTGCGCATTGTGTTCGGCATGGTAAGCGACAAGGACATAACAGCCGTACTTGCCATTATGCCCGTGAATGCAGTCTACTACTTTACACAGGCAAGCATAAAACGGGCCATGCCTGCCACGGAACTCATGAAGAAAGCAGAGCCATACGGCCTGCAGGGCAGCGCACATGCGACAGTCAGTGAAGCACTCCAGGCCGCGCTGCAGGAGAGCGACAGCGAGGATTTCATCTTTGTAGGCGGCAGCTGCTTCATTGTAGCCGACCTGTTGGCAGGGACAGGAGGATAAAGTTATTGCAAAGATTACATGCACTTTACAGAGGATGCGGTCAAAAAAACACCGTATCCTCTTTTTTTTCGTACATGACAGAGCATAAAAAGGGGCAGAGATATTGTTAATTTTATCATATTTTCCTTTGTGGTAATACGATTTTTTATTTTATTTGCGGTGAAATAGCTATTTAACCATAATACTAGTATGAGCTGTACTGAAAATCTCTCACAATTGAATGCCGCAGACTTCAAGAAAGTCATAGGCGGCAAGGAAACCGCTCTTTTCATTCTCAAGAACAAGAAAGGCAGCGAAGTGGCAATAACAAATTACGGTGGAGCAATATGCAGCATCATGGTTCCCGACAGAGACGGCAACTACGCCAATGTAATACAGGGACATGACAGCATAGATAACCTCCTGAACAGCCCGGAACCGTTCCTCAGCACACTCGTAGGCCGATACGGCAATCGCATATGCAAGGGAAAGTTCACAATAGACGGCAAGGAATATGACCTTGCGATCAACAACGGCCCCAACCACCTGCATGGTGGCCCCACCGGTTTCCACGCAAGAGTTTGGGACGCAGAGCAGACCGATGCACAGACATTGAAGCTGCACTATCTTTCAGCCGACATGGAAGAGGGCTTCCCCGGCAACCTTGACGTAGTGGTAGTATATACCTTCACCGACGAGGATGAGTTGAAAATCGACTACACGGCTACTACAGACAAAAAGACCATCGTCAACCTGACAAGTCATGGATTCTTCTCACTTTCGGGCATTGCCAACCCGACAGCAACAATAGACAATCTCATTTGCGAAATAAACGCCGACTTCTTCGTACCCATTGACGACACATCGGTACCTTACGGTTGCATAGCACCTGTAAAGGGCACTGCTTTCGACTTCACCACCCCGACAGAGGTTGGTGCACGCATCGACGCCGACGAGGAGCAGATAAAGCATGGTGCAGGATATGACCACTGTTATGTACTAAACAAGAAAGAGGTGGGCGAGCTCAGCTTCGCAGCCAAGGTAACAGAACCGGTAAGTGGCCGCACAATGGAGGTTTACACTACAGAGCCGGGCGTTCAGGTATACACATCGAACTGGCACAGCGGCTTTGCAGGTGCTCACGGTGCGACGTTCCCCAAGCGCAGCGCAATCTGTTTCGAGGCACAGCACTTCCCCGACAGCCCCAACCGCGCACACTTCCCCAGCGTTGTATTGTGCCCGGGCGAGACATACAGACAGGTTACAGTGTACAAATTCGGAATTGAAAAATAATCTATATTACAAAATTCTAAAACATTATTAAAATTATGAGTAATCAAAAGAAACAATGGGGAGCTATCATCGTAATGATTGCACTCTTCGCAATGATTGCCTTTGTGACCAACTTGTGTTCACCTATGGCAAACATCATCAAGGCACAGGGCGACATTCCTGAAGTACTTGCACAGATTGGTAACTACGGTAACTTTGTGGCTTATCTCGTTATGGGTATCCCGGCAGGTATGCTCATCGCAAAGTTCGGTTACAAGAAGACAGCCCTCATCGGCTTGACAGTCGGTATCGTAGGTATCCTTGTACAGTGGTTCAGCGGTATGCTCGATGCAAAGTCAAACCTCGGACTCGTATTTACAGTATACCTCATCGGTGCATTCATAGCAGGTTTCTGTATGTGTATCCTCAACTGCGTTGTAAACCCCATGCTTAACCTCCTCGGTGGCGGTGGAAACAGCGGTAACCAGCTCATCCAGCTCGGTGGTGTATTCAACTCATCAGCAGCTGTTGCGGTATACATCATCATGGGTGCCCTCATCGGTGAAATCTCAAAGGACACAGCAATTTCTGACGCGACTCCCGCATTGATGATTGCTCTCGGTATCTTCGTTCTCGCATTCGTGGTAATCCTCTTCACAAAGATTGACGAGCCCGAGCAGGCTCCAGTTGAGGTAGGCCTCATCAAGGGTGCATTGAAGTATCGTCACTTCACACTCGGTATCCTTGCCATCTTCCTTTACATGGGTATTGAGGTAGGTGTTCCTACATACGTTAACATGTACCTTGTAAACACTCCGTCACTCGGTATCTCGGCAGCTACAGCAGGTCTTATCGTTGCTGTTTACTGGTTCATGATGCTTATTGGCCGTTTTGTAGGTGCAAGTATCGGCAGCAAGGTTTCAAGCCGCGCCATGATCACAACCGTATCAGTTGCAACACTCGTACTCGTTGCATTCGGTATGTTCTCTGACCCTGCAACAACAGTTCAGGTTCCTGGTATCGACTGGGGTACATTGACACTCATCTGGGCCGAGGTTCCGGTAGGCATCTTCGCATTCCTGTTGGTAGGTCTCTGCACATCAGTAATGTGGGGCGGTATCTTCAACATGGCTGTTGAGGGTCTTGGCAAGTACACAGCTGTTGCATCGGGCATCTTCATGACAATGGTATTCGGTTGCGCAGTAATGCTCGCTATCCAGGCTCAGGTTGCAGAGATGACAGACTACATGACAAGCTACTGGGTAGTAATGTTCTGTGCTGCATACATTCTCTTCTACGCCCTCATAGGTTCAAAGCCGGCAAAGAAATAACAGACACTAAAAAAACATTTGTTTAACAATAAATACTTACAACTATGGATATAGAATTCGTAAGAAGCCGTTTCATCAAGCACTTCGATGGTACAACAGGAAGCATTTACGCATCACCGGGCCGTATCAACCTCATCGGTGAGCACACTGACTACAACAATGGTTTCGTATTCCCTGGTGCTGTAAACAAGGGCATCATGGCAGAAATCAAGCCTAACGGTACTGACAAGGTTTGCGCTTACTCTATTGACGAAAAGGACTATGTTGAGTTCGGTTTGAACGAGGAGGACGCTCCACACGCATCTTGGGCAAAATACATCTTCGGTGTTTGCCGCGAGATGATTAAGAGAGGTGTTGATGTAAAGGGTTTCAACACAGCATTTGCTGGTGATGTGCCCCTCGGCGCAGGTATGTCTTCATCAGCTGCTCTTGAAAGCACATACGCATATGCATTGAACGATCTGTTCGGTGACAACAAGGTTGACAAGTTCGAGCTTGCAAAAGTAGGACAGGCTACAGAGCACAACTATGTAGGTGTAAACTGCGGTATCATGGACCAGTTCGCAAGCGTATTCGGCAAGGCTGGTAGCCTCATCCGTCTCGACTGCCGTTCTTTGGAGTATCAGTACTTCCCATTCAAGCCACAGGGTTACAAGCTCGTTCTCCTGAACACATGCGTTAAGCACGAGTTGGTAGGTTCACCCTACAACGAGCGTCGTCTCAGCTGCGAGCGCGTAGCAGAGGTTATCAAGGCTAAATATCCCGAGGTTGAGTCTTTGCGCGATGCAAGCTTTGAGCAGCTCGAGGAGGTTAAGGCCGAGTTGAAGCCCGAGGATTACAACCGTGCAAAGTATGTTATCGGTGAGGTAGTTCGCGTACTCGATGTATGTGACGCTCTTGAGGCCGGTGACTACGAGACTGTAGGTAAGAAGATGTATGAGACACACTTCGGTTTGAGCAAGGATTACGAGGTAAGCTGCGAAGAGCTCGATTACTTGGTTGATGTTGCTATCGATTGTGGCGTAACAGGTTCTCGTATGATGGGTGGCGGCTTCGGCGGTTGCACAATCAACCTTGTTAAGGAGGAGTTGTACGAGGTATTCATCGAGGAGGCCAAGAAGCGTTACCAAGAGAAGTATGGTAAGCAGCCAAAGGTTTACGATGTAGTAATCGGCGACGGTTCACGCAAGATCTGCTGATTAGCTTAATCATACTGACAAAGGAATGGGATGCCACTCACGGCATCCCATTTTTTGTTAAGCTGCAGTTTTTTGCAGCACAGAATATTATATTGTAAAATAGTTATTATAACGTGAGTTCTACAACTTCAATGAAATAACCGTTGTTATTCAAGAGATAATAAGTAATGTAAACGGACATATTTGATGAGAGTATTCCATTTTAAATGAGATACTCTCATTGATTTTTAAGCTAAACGACAGACAAAATACCGGGCGGAAATAAACGCAACAATCTTTACAAAATTACAGAACACCTAAAATATACAGACCACATTCGTCCATATATGGGTGAGGAGTTGCATTAACTGACAGAAAATATTATCTTTACATAGTTTTTTAACCAAAAGACAACAAGAATGAGAGCAGCAATATATGGAGCAGGCTCCTTGGGAACGATACTTGGAGCATACATCACAAGGAAGGGAGGCCGCATCGAACTCATTAACCGCAACAAGGCTCATGTGGAGGCACTGCGTAGCAAAGGCGCAACCATAACAGGAACAGTAAACTTCACACAGCCGGTAACAGCATATACACCCGAAGAAATGTCGGGCAAATACGACATCATATTCCTCATGACCAAACAGCAGCAGAACGCCGAGGTCGTAAGTTTCATCAAGGAATACCTTGCCGACGACGGTGTCATAGTAACCCTGCAGAACGGCATCCCGGAGCTGCAGATTGGAGAGATTGTCGGTGAGGAACGTGTTCTTGGCTGCACCGTGGCATGGGGAGCCACCATGAAGGAAGGCGGTGTATGCGAACTGACCAGTTCGCCCGACTCGTTGAGTTTTTCACTCGGTTCCCTGCAGGCAAAGCCAAATGCCCGCATTGATGATGTAAAATCACTCCTGGAACTAATGGGAAAGGTCGAGATCGACAGCAACTTCATAGGTTCAAGATGGAGCAAGCTACTCATAAATTCAGCATTCTCGGGCATGAGTGCCGTGCTGGGATGCACATTCGGCGAAGCTGCCGGCGACAAGGCATCGCGCAGGATAGTCCAAACCCTGATAAAGGAGAGCATAGACGTATGCGCAGCCGGCAACATAAAAATAGAGCCTGTACAGGGCAAGGATATAGTAAAACTGCTCGATTACAGGAACCGCATAAAGAAAGCCTTCTCGTTCTTCATCATACCCATTGCCATACGCAAGCACGCGCAGCTCAAGGCAAGCATGCTGCAGGACCTTGAAAAGGGAAAGAAGACCGAGGTAGATGCAATCAACGGAGTTGTAAGCGCATTCGGGCGCAAGGTCGGTGTCCCCACCCCAATGAACGATAAAGTTGTGGAAATTGTGCACCGCATAGAAAAAGGAGAACTGACGCCCTCGTTCGACAACCTGACATTGTTCAAGTAAACCACAACAGAATGCCCATAATCGAAATAACATCACTGAACCACCCCGGGGTCGAGATATTCAGCACCCTTACCGAGGCCCAACTGCGCAGGGAGCACGAAAAGGAACAGGGAATATTCATCGCCGAAAGCCCCAAGGTAATAAGCGTAGCCCTTAACGCCGGCTATACCCCACTGGCACTCCTATGCGAAAAGAGACACATAGAAGGCGATGCTGCGGCAATCATTGAACGCTGTGGCGACATTCCGGTATATACCGGTAGCCGCGAACTTCTTGCCGAACTTACAGGCTACACCCTCACTCGTGGCGTACTATGTGCCATGCAACGCCCCGAAGAACTGTCAGTCGTGGAGATATGTTCCGGCGCACGCCGCATTGTTGTCATTGACGGTGTGGTTGACACCACCAACATTGGAGCCATATTCCGCAGTGCAGCAGCACTCGGCATCGATGCCGTGCTGCTAACACGCAACTCCTGCGACCCGCTCAATCGCCGCGCCGTGAGAGTATCTATGGGATCGGTATTCCTTGTACCCTGGACATGGCTCGACGGCGGTATCGGAGAACTCCGCGATGCCGGTTTCGCAACTGCCGCCATGGCACTCACCGACGACTCAATATCCATAGCCGACCCCTTGCTTGCAACCATACCGCGGTTGGCGATAATAATGGGCACTGAGGGTGAGGGGCTCCCGAAAGAGACCATAGCTGCCGCCGACCATGTAGTGCGAATCCCCATGTCCCACGGTGTCGACTCGCTAAATGTCGCGGCCGCAGCAGCCGTGGCATTCTGGGAACTGCGTAGCAGACAATAGCAAAGGAACTGCAGGAATAGCAGTTTCAATTTGATTTATCGGGCATTTTGCATATTGACAAGCATTGTCATAAACAATAAAATTATTAATTTTGCACAAACAGCAATCACAAACATATCAAACCATAAGTTAAATGAAAAACAGATTCCTATTTTTGTTGACAGTTCTCGTGCTGTCAACGTCGGCACTCGTTTTCGCTGCAGAAAAGAATGTGAAGCCGTTCGTAATCCCCGAGCTCCGCGAGTGGAAGGGCGCGACAGGCGAGTTTACAATAACCGAAGCGACAAAGGTTGTCTACCCTGCAAAGCAGCAGGAACTGGCCGAGGTTGCAAAGCTCTTCGCGCAGGACTACAAGAAGATGTTCGGCACTGAGCTTCAGGTAGTAGAAGGCAAAGCTGCTAAAGGCGACATCCAGCTCTCATTGAAGAACAACAAGAAAATCGGTACCGAAGGCTACATTGTAAACATTGCAGCCAGTGTAAAGATTGACGCGAATACAGTGCGCGGTGCCATTTGGGCAACACGTACCCTGTTGCAGATTGCCGAGCAGAACAACGGCAAGCTCCCTAACGGAAACATCGTGGACTACCCCGATTACGAGATGCGCAGCTTCATGCTCGACTGCGGTCGCAAGTTCATCCCCATCAGTTTCCTGCACGAGTACGTCGACTTCATGGCATACTACAAGATGAACACATTCCACATACACCTCAACGACAATGCCTTCAAGCAGTTCTTCGGCCACGATTGGGCGAAGACCCCGTCAGGATTCCGTCTCGAGAGCGACTTCTTCCCCGGCCTTGCA
>JAFYQH010000031.1 GCA_017547205.1 Bacteroidaceae bacterium
GTTGAATACTACTTCCGTGAGCCTGATTTCCGTGAAGTTGTAGAGGAGAACCTGCATCTGATAGGTGACCTCGAACGTATAATAGCGAAGGTTGCTGCCGGTAGGGTATCACCGCGTGAACTGGTACAGCTTAAGCTTGCCCTGCAGGCAGTGGAACCTATAAAGCATGCGTGTGAGGCTTCGGACAATGCTGTGCTTAAACAGATAGGTGCACAACTCGACTGTTGTGCCGACATACGCGACCGTATAGCACGTGAGATTGTGCCCGAGCCGCCGTTGATGCTCAACAAGGGCGGTGTGGTTGCCGGGGGTGTGGATGCGCGTCTCGACGAACTTCGTGAAATAGCATACAACGGCAAGGACTATCTTCTTCAGCTGCAGCAGCGTGAGAGTGAACGTACAGGAATACCAAGTCTTAAGATATCGTTCAACAATGTGTTCGGCTACTATATCGAGGTACGCAACACATACAAGGATAATGTTCCGGCCGAATGGATACGCAAGCAGACCCTGGTCAATGCCGAGCGTTATATAACACAGGAACTGAAGGAGTACGAGGAGAAGATTCTTGGTGCCGAGGAGAAGATTCTCTCGCTCGAGACCCAGATATATAATAATCTAGTAACAGACCTGGCATCATATATACCTTCGATACAGGTCAATGCCTCGCACCTTGCACGTCTCGATGTACTTCTGTCGTTTGCCAACGTGTCGCGTGCATACAAGTATATACGTCCTGTAATAAGCGAGGACGATGTGCTTGATATAAAACAGGGCCGTCATCCTGTAATAGAACGCCAGATGCCGATAGGGGAGAACTATATTCCCAACGACCTGTACCTCGACAGCGAAAAGCAGCAGATAATAATAGTAACAGGTCCAAATATGGCCGGTAAGTCGGCTCTTCTGAGACAGACTGCACTGATAACGTTACTGGCTCAGATAGGCTGTTTTGTTCCTGCCGAAAGCGCGTTGATAGGTCTTGTTGACAAGATATTCACCCGTGTGGGTGCCAGCGACAACATCTCGGCAGGTGAATCTACTTTTATGGTTGAGATGACCGAGGCTGCCAATATCCTCAACAACCTTTCGGCTCACAGCCTTGTGCTTTTTGACGAGCTAGGCCGCGGTACATCTACATATGACGGAATGTCAATTGCCTGGGCCATTGTGGAATATATACATGAGTTCGCGAAGGGTAGGGCGCGTACGCTTTTTGCTACACACTACCACGAGCTCAACGAAATGGAAAAGAGTTTTCCACGCATAAGGAACTTCAATGTTTCGGTGCGTGAACTCGACGGCAAGGTAATCTTCCTGCGCAAGCTTATGCCCGGTGGCAGCGAACACTCATTCGGTATTCATGTGGCGAAGCTTGCCGGCATGCCAAAGAGTATTGTGAAACGCTCGGAACAGATATTGGAAAAGCTTGAGGCAAGCAACAACAGGGGTGAGCTTAAAGCTGCACCTACTACAGAAATTGCCGACAGCCGCGAAGGTCTGCAACTCAATTTCTTCCAGCTCGACGACCCTGTTCTATCACAGGTGCGCGATGAGATTCTGGGCATTGATGTGAATAACCTCACCCCGCTTGAAGCATTGAACAAACTCAATGATATAAAACGTATTGTAAAAGGGAAATAAACCCGGAACAAACTTTATGTAATGGCTGTTGATTGTTCTGTATGAATATTCAACAGCCGTTTTTATGAAAAAGAAATTCCTTACTAACGAGGTCGGTGCTCCTGTTGCCGACAACACCAATTCCCTTACCGCCGGTGAGCGCGGTCCGGTACTTCTCGAAGATAATTGGCTTCTCGAAAAACTTGCTCATTTCGACCGTGAAGTGATACCTGAACGTCGCATGCATGCCAAGGGCAGCGGTGCTTTCGGTACATTCACGACAACCCATGATGTAACACTCTATACGTGTGCGTCGTTATTCTCAATAATAGGCAAGAAAACAGATGTCTTTGTACGCTTTTCCACTGTTGCCGGCGAGCGCGGTGCGGCCGATGCCGAGCGTGACATACGCGGTTTTGCAGTGAAATTCTATACCGACGACGGTAATTGGGATCTTGTAGGCAACAATACCCCAGTCTTCTTCCTGCGCGATCCTTTGCAGTTCCCCGACCTTAACCATGCCATAAAGCGTGACCCAAAGAGCAACCTGCGTTCTCCCCAAAGCAACTGGGATTTCTGGACAATGCTACCCGAGGCACTCCACCAGGTGACTATTGTAATGTCTGACAGGGGAATACCGGCATCATACCGTCATATGCACGGGTTCGGTTCGCATACATATAGTCTGGTCAATGCAGCAGGTAAGCGTGTGTGGGTGAAATTCCATTTCCGCACACAGCAGGGAATAAGAAACCTCAGCAATGCCGAGGCTGCTGCCATAGTTGCCCATGACCGCGAGAGTCATGGACGTGACCTGTTCAATGCGATAGAGAAGGGCGATTATCCGCGCTGGAAGCTCTATTTCCAGGTAATGACCGAGGAGCAGGCCGCCACATATAGGGAGAATCCGTTCGATATCACGAAGGTGTGGAGCCACAAGGATTTTCCTTTGATTGAGGTAGGTGTTCTGGAACTTAACCGTAACCCCGACAACTATTTTGCCGATGTTGAGCAGGCAGCCTTCAACCCGGCACACATAGTTCCAGGAATAGGCCTTTCGCCCGATAAACTGCTGCAGGGCCGTCTGTTTTCATATGGCGATGCACAGCGCTATCGCCTGGGAGTGAACCACGACCAGATACCGGTGAACAGTGCGCGCTGCCCGGTACATAGCTTCCACCGCGACGGTCTTATGCGTATCGACGGCAATAATGGTTCTACGAAAGGATATTCACCCAACAGTATCGGGGAGTGGGGTACGGCCGATGTAAAATACAGCTACTCGAATGTCTGTGGAGAATCAATGCGGTACAATCCGTACGAAGACCGCACCGATGACTGTTTCTACCAGCCGGGCAACCTCTACAGGCTCATGAGTGAAGAGAAGAAGGAGTTGCTCATAGCCAATACTGCCGCTGACATGATGCCGGTGACGATGAACATAAAATATCGCCATGCAGCGCATTGCTATCTTGCCGATGAGGATTATGGCAAGCGGCTTGCTGCGACCATGGAGCTCGATTTCGGCGAGGTGATGAGGCTTGCTTCAATGAGCGAAAAGGAGAGGTTAGAGGCTACTGTTACCCGATAACCAGTTGTATTTTACTAAAGCATTCCGGCAGATATGAATCTTCATAGATTATTTTGCCGGAATGTTCTAAGCTATGCCAATAAGCAAACGGGTTCCGTATGTATCGGATATAACGGTATTATATATCTTTCTAACCCATTTTGCCTGTAAGGTAGGCTTTGGTGCGCTCATCCCTAGGAGTAGAGAACATCGTAGCTGTTTCGCCATACTCGACCAATTCGCCTAAATACATAAACATCGACTTTGAAGAGATTCTCATAGCTTGTCCCATATTATGAGTAACAATAAGAATTGTAACCTCTTTTTGAAGTTCTTGCATCAGTTCCTCAATATGTGCCGTTGCAATTGGGTCAAGTGCAGATGTCGGCTCGTCCATAAGCAATATATCCGGCTTCATTGCCAATGCACGGGCAATGCATAATCGCTGTTGCTGGCCTCCGGACAGGAATGTACCTTTCTTATTCAGTACATCTTTAACTTCATCCCATAGCGCAACGCTCTTCAAACAGCGTTCAACGGTTTCATTCTTTTCGTTTTTCGACAAACGGATACCATTCAGTGTATATCCCGAAAGAACATTATCGTATATGCTCATGGTCGGGAATGGTGCAGGACGCTGAAAGACCATACCTATACGACGACGAACATCAATAGGCTCCATTGATAGAATGTTTTCTCCATTCAACAAAATTTTGCCGTCTACACGGATATTTGGATATAGGTTATGCATGAGGTTTACTGCACGCAGCAGTGTCGATTTTCCGCAACCCGAAGGTCCCATTATAGCAGTTATTGTATTTCTGTCAATAGCTGCCGACACGTATTTTACTGCCATCGTCTGCTTGGTATATGATACACAAGTCTTATTGAATTCAAGTATAGGTGTTACTGATTCCATTTCTTTGCAAGATATTTAGCTGTAAGATTCAATGTAAGAACAAATAATAACAAGAAGAGTGATGCACCCCAAATCAGCTCTTGAAGGTTGGGGTCATTGAAGAACTCCCATATAAGCAGTGGTACTGCCGATATCGGTTTGTCAATCGCAAAACGGATGAATGAGCAACCGAGTGCGGTAAACATAAGCGGAGCCGTCTCACCTATTACACGCGAGATAGCCAGCAGAACACCGGTAAAGATACCTCCGAAAGCGGCAGGGAGCTGTATTTTTAGCATCACGCGAGCGCGGTTGCCTCCAAGTGCCAGACCTGCCTCCTTGAGCGATGCAGGCAGAATCTTTAAAGTCTCCTCCGTTGAACGGATAATAAGCGGCAACATCATAATAAAGAGTGCAACGCTACCTGCAATGGCCGAGTAGCCTTTCACTGGAACGACTACCCAAATATAGACTACAATACCAATAATTACCGAGGGTGTTCCTTGCAGCAGGTCGGTAAGATAACTCACCGTTTGAGCAAATCTGTTTTTGGGATTCTCTGCCAGGAATGCACCGCATAAGATGCCTGTTGGAATTGCTACGACTGCAGCCATGCCTAGCATAAGCATTGTTCCTACAATGCCATTTGCTATACCGCCAGGGATTGGCTCACCCGTTTCTATTGCTTTCATTGCCTTATATGCCGTAGGGGTAGGTTCGGTAAAGAAAGACCACGAAAGCTGGTCATAACCACGCATAAAAACTTCTCCCAGAATGGCAAACAGAGGGATAGCTGTAAAGGCTGCCAATAAGCATACAGCCCACAACAGCACCTTGTTTTTTGCCAAACGATTTTTAATATTCAATTTATCCATAGTTATACTATTCTTGCACGTTTAATCATTATTTTGCCTATCAAGTTGATAAATGCCGTAATCAGGAACAGTATCAAGCCTATGGCAATTAGTGAAGATAGCCTCAAATCATCAGCTTCACCGAATTGGTTGGCTATAATGGATGCCATTGAGTTGCCTGTCGATGTGATTGAATCGGGAATGTTGTTGGTGTTGCCTATAAGCATGGTTACGGTCATTGTCTCACCCAGCGCACGGCCAATTGCCAGAATATATGAAGAGAAGATGCCTGAGCCGGCAACTGGGAATACCACCTTGTGAATAACTTCGGCACGAGTTGCCCCAAGACTATATGCACTTTCCTTCAAATCATTAGGTACCATCTTTATAAATTCGGCACTCAGAGATGCTGCATACGGGACAATCATAATTGCCAATACCAATGAAGCTGTAAGAATGCCTGAGCCTTGTGGAGAAATATTGAATGCCATAATGAGCGGGCGCAATGTGTAGAATCCCCATAAACCGTAGATAATTGAGGGGATACCGGCTAAAAGGTCTGTTACAGTACTCAATATGGCAGCTATGCGTGTTCCCTTGAAATACTCGCCCACGAACAATGCTACGGGCAGCGAGAATGGAATACAGAAGATTAATGCTAGGAGCGTAGTCATCAGTGTACCGGTAATGAATGGCAAAGCTCCATACTGCTCTGCTCCTTCGGTGTAGCTCCATTCTGATGAGGTCAGGAACCTAAAGAATCCGAAGTGTTCGAAAGCCTCGTATGCGTCAGTGACGAGGGCGTAAATTACACCCCCGCACACTATAGGCATTATCAATGCAGCTGCGAACAACAGGACTTTGTATAGTTTATCGTTCATGGTTTTATGTCATTATTGCAATACAGCCACTCCGTCATAAGTAATGCTTTTCAGATTTGTTATGCTCAATTCCTTGGCTTTGGCCGGCAGCGGAGCATAATGCACCTCTGAAGTAATGCTTTGTGCCTCATCCGACAGGATATATTTCAGCAGGTCGAGTGTTGCTATAGCCTGCTCCTTAGTGCGGTCAGAGTAGTTCTGTTCCTTGTAGATAATCATCCATGTAAAGGTTGAAATGGGATATGCGCCGGCGGCATCGGAATTGGTAATGGAACAGCGTGTGTCAGCCGGAATATCGCCTGCTGCAGCGGCCGAGATTGTTGCCGATGACGGCAGAACAAATTCACCTCTCTGGTTCTCAACGCTGGCATAAGGTATTTTTTGAGCAAATGCATACTCTGAACCTACATAACCGATTGTATTCTTTGTCTGTTTAATTACCCCTGCTACACCTGGGTTACCCTTTGCAGCCTGTCCCGACGGGAAGTTCACGGATTTGCCAGCACCATATTTCGAAGCCCACATCTGGCTCACTTTCGTGAGGTAGTCAGTGAACACAAATGTTGTACCTGAGCCGTCTGAACGATATACTGGAATAATGCTTTCCGCCGGCAGTTTCACATCGGGATTGAGTGTTGCAAGACGTTCATCGTTCCACATCTTAATTTCGCCTGCAAAGATGTCGGCAATAATTTCACCCGATAGTTTCAACTCTTTAACGCCGTCAAGGTTATAGGCAACAACCACAGCACCCATGCAAGTCGGAACATGTACTACAGGAGCCATTTCCGCCATCTCCTTATCGGTAAGGAATGCATCACTGCCTGCAAAATCGACAATCTTGTCACGAAGGTTACGCACGCCGCCGCCCGAACCTATACCGCCGTAAGCTACTTGGTCTCCGTTTACTTGTCCGAACTGCTCGAAAACCACATTGTAGAAAGGAAGCGGGAATGTAGCCCCTGCACCGGACAATTCCTGAGCCTTGCGGCTACCGTTATTCGTGTTGCTGCCACATGCAGCCATTGCAAGTGCAATGGCCAATGTCATTACTGATGAAAAAATCTTTCTCATAATACTGTTTATTGAATGTTTATTCTATTATAGTCCGAAATAGCAGTTAACATATGCTGAGTAACCGTTCTTGGCACCGTCTGCTTTTGGCATATTCATTCTGAAGTTAGGGGCAATCTTTACATATTTGCCGAGTTTGAACTGCGCACCGATAATTGCTGCCGATTCATCTTTTGCAATGTTCCAGTCATCTTTAGAATTCAAGTCGTCATATCGTGCATAGATATCTGTAAGCTTTGATAATTTAGCCGAAGCAAATATAGAATAACCGTTCTGGTCGGCATTGTCACTATATAAAGCATTCCACATTTGGTTATATTCAGCTCCGATTGTAAACCTCTCGTGCTTGTATCCTACAAATGCAGCCATGTTTACAATATCCTTCTTACCCTCTTCGCTGCTCTCATTCAATCCTCCGTAGAGACGAATCTGGAAGCCTTTAACAGGAGTCAATGTCAAGCCTAAGCCGTAGTTGAGCCCATCATTTTTCTGAATCTTCTTGTATCCCTCGCCGTTTACTATTATGGCATCGGCAGAAATCCAATCGGCAAATCTGTAGGTTGCCGATATACCCAAATCGGCACTGCTGCCGAATTTATATTCATCTTGAAAAGACTTCATTATATATCGGTATCCCCAAAACTTTTCTTGAAAATTGAATTGTGTGGTCGAAATCAATCCACCGTTAAATGTAAGATTCCCTCTCTTCCATGAAATCATTGCATTCTTGATATAGGCGATGCGATGATAATCGTCAACCTGGTTCGAGCGGCCGACATCCATTACACCTTTTATCGAAAGGCCTTTGCCTAAGTTGTACTCATAGCCAAGATAACTGCGCTCCAATTCAAATCCACGATTGTCATTGTCAGCTCCAAAACCTGTGTGGAAATTTCCGAAAACCTGTACGATAGCTTTACCTTTAGGCTCTTCGGTTTTGATGTCCTGTGCATTTGTACTGATACCGATGCAGGCAATAAGACCTGCTAACATTACTTTTGTTTTCATTGTCGTTTTCTTTTTTAAGTTTGACGCTGCAAAAGTACAGGCAGGTTGTTTCATAAAAGTTTCATAATGATTAGGCTTCGGTTAAATTCAGATATTATGAGGCTCTTTGTTTTTGCTCTATATAAAACCGGCGATGTAAATTAAAGCAGCATCTAAACAGAATGTTACATTTTTATTAAATCTCGGTTCCTGTATTACAAGGCTCAAAAAATAGCTATAATTTTGTATCCTAATTAAATGGATAGGATATGTCAATGCAGCGAATATTGATAGTAGATGATGAGGAGACTCTATGTGAAGTCTTGAAAATTAATCTTGAGAATGAAGGTTATGATGTGGATATTGCCTTGAGTGCAGAAGAGGCATTGACCTATAATCTGCAAGACTATTCGTTGATTCTTCTGGATATAATGATGGGTGAGATAAGTGGTATAAAGATGGCTAGAATGCTGAAAGCTGATGTAACAACTGCCGATATACCCATTATATTCTGTACGGCACGCGATACTGAAGATGATATGGTCATGGGGCTGAACCTAGGTGCCGATGATTATATTATGAAACCCTACACCATCCGTAATGTGATTGCACGTGTCAAGAGTGTTCTGCGCCGTACATCATCACATAAATTTGCTGCAAAACCTACAGAGAAACCTAATGTCTTGCAAATAGAAGGGCTGAAGCTGGACCTTGAATTCAAGCGTTGCATGGTAGATGGCGAGGAGGTAAAACTCGCCCGTAAGGAGTTTGAGCTATTGGTATATTTGGTGTTGCATCGTGGAAAAATCTGTTCGCGCGAACAGATTCTGAGTCGTGTATGGAGCGATGAGGTAGTTGTGTTAGACCGTACTATCGATGTCAATATCACCCGTTTGCGCTCTAAAATCGGAGTGTACGGCTCGTATATTGTAACACGTTCAGGATTTGGCTATGGCTTCCGAGATTAAAATATCGTTTCACAAACAGCTGTTCTTACAGCTGATCATATTTTCGTGGACAATTGTACTCTGTTTTATCGGATTCCAGTATCAGCGTGAGAAAGAGTATAAATCGGAGTTTCTTAATGCGCAGCTCCAGCAATACAACCGTCATCTGCTCGATACGGTTGAAGATGGTTTGCCTTATGAGGATTATATTGCAAACCACGACAAACCCTTTGATGAACTGCGAATATCTATTATCGCTCTTTCCGGTGCCGTAGTTTACGACAATACCATATCGCTCGACTCGCTTGATAACCATCGGGGTCGCCCGGAAGTAGCTAATGCTTTGGAAAAGGGTGAGGGATATAATATCAGCCGGCAATCGGCAAGTGACGGGCGCGAGTATTTCTACTCTGCGACACTAGGTGATAGGGTAATTGTCCGCACAGCCATTCCATATTCAAATACGTTGAGAGATATGCTTGAGGCCGATTGGTCCTTTCTGGTGGTTATGATTTCCATTAGTTTGGCTATGAGTATATTGGCATATTTTACCACCCGTAAGCTCGGCAAGGATATTGAGCGTGTCAACCGCTATGAGGCAGAACAGGAGAGAAACCGTATAAAGCGGCAGCTTACAAACAATATAAACCATGAACTGAAGACTCCCGTAGCATCCATTCAGGTCTGTCTTGAAACATTATTGTCGGGGATTGCGTTGAGCGAGGAGAAGCGACAGGAACTTATTGGACGTTGCTATACACACAATGAGCGTTTGCGTCGCCTCTTGAATGAGGTATCGCTCATTACCCGAATGGAAGACGGAAGTGCACTCATCAGCAAGGAAAATGTTGCTGTCAACGAAATAATAAATGAGGTTGCCGAGAGCCTGAATGTGATGCCTGAAGAAGAACGCATGGCACTGCATACCGATTTTAACGAGCTGGTCGAAATAGAAGGAAATGCATCCTTGGTAGGCTCGATTTTCAGTAACCTTACAGAAAACGCCATTGCCTATTCCGAAGGTAAGAATATCTATATTACCCTGCTCGAAAACTCGAAAGAGAGGGTTTCTGTCCGCTTTGAAGATGACGGCAAGGGTGTCCGTAGAGAGCAATTGCCGCTTCTCTTTGAACGATTCTATCGCGTTGACAAGGGCCGCTCCCGCCAAAAGGGCGGCACGGGGTTAGGTCTTGCCATAGTAAAACATGCCGTTCAGTTCCACGGGGGCACAATAAATGTATCTAATCGCCCCGGCGGAGGCCTTAGATTTGAATTCTCTTTATGCAAGCACAAAGATTAGAAACCGGTATTTCTTATGAAGGTGACAATTAGATTCAACTGTCATTAAGCTTTTTAAGTTCTATTTTTTAGTGGCTCTTATACCCTTTATCATAAAATATGCTCCAGCAATTATAAGCGGAATGCTGAGCCACTGTCCCATAATGAGTGTCATTCCTTCTTCAAAGGCAACCTGTTCCTCCTTGATGAATTCAACGAAGAAGCGGAATGTGAATATTGTGAACAGGCAATATCCCATAAAGAATCCCTTCCCTATTGTTTCCTTGTACTTCCTGTAGAGCAGCAGTCCTCCGATGAATATCACGAAGTATGCAATGGCTTCGTAAAGCTGGGCAGGGTGGTGTGGTACGGTTTCTCCTGCCTGTACAAAGATAAATCCCCAAGGAAGTGTTGTTTCTATGCCTATTATCTCGCTGTTCATAAGATTGCCTAGGCGTACCATTGTCGCAAAGAATGGGGCTGCAATGGCTATGTTGTCGAGTGTCCACAGCATCGTAAGCTTTGTCTTCCTCACGTACAGCAGCAGTGCTATTATGACACCGAGCGTGCCGCCGTGGCTTGCAAGTCCCTCATAACCGCTGAACACCCATCCTTCA